>CBDUXY010000179.1:0-5676 GCA_965371305.1 uncultured bacterium | reverse complement strand
TGACTGCGAATGGTACATTAATTTGTCAATTGGCGGAGACGGACCAACCATACATTTCATGGAACCGCAAAGAGGCATGCCACTGTTTAACGGATTGGGAATTATGCTTAACTTCGAGGTTGAGGACGTGGACGCTGAACACGACCGGCTTATAAAGGCCGGGTTGGAACAAGTAATGCCTTTGACGAACCATCCCTGGGGAGATCGGGGGTTTTCCGTAACCGATCCGATCGGAACTGCTGTTTACATATATTCGGTACGCCAACCGGCAGAGGACTACAGGCAGTACTACAAGGACTAATCAGGTGTTGATGGTTCCGTACGAACCTGCGCCGTAAACAAAAACCGGGCATAGAGCAAAAGATCGACTATGGAGTTAACTGCTAAAGCCTGATAACAACCAAAGATGGCTGAACCGTTAAAAAATCAATTCGGCGCGCAGGTACCTGAAAAGATCGCACTCATGGTGAGGGCTGTATACTCTCGTTTTGATTCAGATGTTTTTTTGCAGGACGTACTCTCCGGGTACGACTCTCTTGAACTGACCCCGCGCGGGTGGAAGATTGCCCACAGTCTTAAAGAACACTTACCATCCAATTATCCCGAAGCGATTAAGATAATACTCGCTTCTCTCGGACCTGAGCTTGAAGGAACGGAAAACTTCGGCATGACGGCGTTCCTCTATCTGCCGCACGTATTTTTTGTTGCAGAGTACGGGACCGAACATTTTCAAATCTCAATGGACGCACAATACGAACTGACAAAACGGTTTTCCGCCGAGTTCAGCATCAGGACCTTTATTGAAAAATATCCTGATAAAACTCTTGCTCGCTTAAAGGTTTGGACAAGAGATGAAAACCCGCATGTGCGCCGCCTCGTGAGCGAAGGCACCAGGCCCCGCCTGCCCTGGGCAAAGCGCCTGCCCGCTTTTCAAAAAAACCCTGTGCCGGTAATTAAACTGCTTGAATTATTAAAAGACGACCCGGAGTTGTACGTGCGCCGCTCGGTTGCCAACAACCTAAACGACATTGGCAAAGACAATCCGGCTATTTTAGTCAAGACCGTACGCCGCTGGATGCCCAGGGAGTCGGACTTAACGGAAGCAACCGTTAATCGCCGTTGGCTCATACGCCACGCCCTGCGCTCGGCCATAAAACGCGCCGAACCAAGCGCACTCTCCGTGCTTGGTTTTGGCGATGCAACCAACGTATTAATAAAAGACCCGGCAATCACGCCTGAAAATGCAGTCATCGGTGGTAAGGTAAAAATAGTCTTTTCAGTTTCTAACAATGGCACACAAGACCGGGATTTATTAATCAACTTTCGAGTGCACTTCGTAAAAGCAAGCGGCAAGGCAAGCCCTAAGGTGTTTAAGCTAAAAACAGTTACTCTTGCCCCGGGTGAGACTTTAAGACTTGCTAAATCCATCTCGCTTGCCGAGATGACCACCCGCAAACACTACCCCGGAACTCACAAAGTGGAAGTTATCTTGAACGGCGCAACAAGGGAGCTTGGGGCGTTTGAGGTGGTGGAGAAATAACGATCTTATATGCCATCAACTAATCAACGTGCTGTTGGGTATCGCTGCGCTCAACCCAACCTACCCTAATAAACAACAAAAAGCCCCGCAGCTTAACGCTGCGGGGCTTCACTGCAATATATTACCTGGCTATTTCTTTTACAAACCAGGCTTCGCTGAATTAAACCCGCCCTGCGGGCTTATACAGCGGCCTTAATGGTTTCACCATACATCTCGGCTATTGCCTCGTCTGGCGTTGTGTTGCCCTTAATGCCGAAATTCTCGACCAATATCTTTATTACTCCGGGAGAAAGAAACGCCGGAAGTGTGGGGCCAAGCCTGATGCCCTTTACTCCAAGGTGCAGGAGAGCAAGCAACACGGTAACCGCCTTTTGCTCGTACCATGCAATCTCATAAGAGATCGGAAGGTCGTTTATGTCGGCAAGGCCGAATGCCTCTTTGAGCTGCAAAGCAATATACGCGAGTGAATATGAATCGTTGCACTGCCCTGCATCAAGCACTCTTGGTATGCCGTCTATGTCGCCAAGGTCAAGCATGTTGTAGCGGTACTTGGCACATCCGGCCGTAAGTATCACCGCGTCTTGCGGCAATTTTTGCGCAAGTTCCGTGTAATAGTTCCTGCTGTTTTGATGTCCGTCGCAACCTGCCATTACCACAAAACGCTTGATTGCGCCTGACTTTACGGCGTCAATTACCTTGTCAGCAAGGGCCATTACCTGATCCTTTGCAAAACCAATGGTAATCTTTTTTGATTCTGATGCTTGCGAGGCTTCGATAGTCTCAGATGCCTGTGTAATGGTTCCAAGCTCCAATGCCTTTGCAATTACCGCACTAAAGTCCTTTGCTTCACCTTCTGCCCTGTCGCCTATGTGAGCAACACCTGGCCACTCGACAAGTCCGGTCGTAAAGATACGGTCTTTGTAAGCGTCCTTTGGTTTTTTGATGCAGTTTGTGGTCATAAGCACCGCACCGTTAAAGTTCGTAAACTCTTCGTGCTGGTTGTACCATGCCGTGCCGTAGTTTCCGGCAAGGTGGGGGAACTTCTTAAAACCCTTATAAGCGTGCGTCGGGAGCATCTCGCTGTGAGTGTAAATGTTAACACCCGTGCCTTCGCTCTGGATAAGCAGTTCTTCAATGTCACGAAGGTCGTGTCCGCTAACGAGTATTCCAGGACCATGTTTTAATCCAGTAGGTACCTCTGTAATCTCCTGAGTGCCGTAAGTCGTGGTGTTTGCCCGGTCAAGCAGCTCCATAACGGATACGGCAACCTCTCCACTCTTCAACACAAGAGCGGTTAATTCGTCCGCCGTGATATCCTCGCGCATGATTTCGGCAAGTGAGCTTTCGATAAATGCGTATATCTCGTCATTTTTATATTCAAGGATATGGGCATGGTCCGCGTACGCTGCAATTCCTTTGAGTCCGTACACGAGAAGTTCCTCAAGCGAGCGGCGGTCCGCGTCGGCTGGCTCTACCATAATTCCGGCATGAATGCCCTTTTCTATCATCTCAGCCCTTGAACTTGCCTTCCACTGGGCTGCATCGTGGACTTTACCTGCAAACGTAGAGCCGTTTTTCTCTTCAAATGCGTTAAGGAAAAGGCCGCGAATATTGTCACGCACCGAAAAAGCTTCATTTATGCGGTCTTCAAACCAGTCCTCGTCAAAATTAACGTTCGTAACGGTCGAAAAAAGGCTCTTTACCACAAAGACGTCGGTCTGCTCGTCCTTAACACCAAGCTCCCGTGCCTTCGTAGCCCAGATGCTCACTCCGCTAAGCATATAGATCAAAAGATCCTGTAAATTAGAGACATCATGGTTTTTTCCACATACCCCTACTTTCCTGCATGCGTCGTTTCCTGCCGCTTCCTGGCACTGATTGCAATTCATTGTCATACTTTTCTCCTTTTATTTTTTTTACTTTTTTTTACCGCTTCTGTATGGTCTAATAATACACGACCACAGCCTGCGGCTGGGCAAATGCACGGAGTGACTTACTTAAATTAATCAGCCAACCTCCCTGCCATCAAATTACATAAAGCAGTATACAGGACCACTTCAGTCCAAAAATTGACCGGGGTCAAGTTATGACAAAAAAAAATGCAATTGAGTCGTTTTCTAATGTTTTTCTTGGCGGATTCGACGATGAAATATATAATTTTATTAACAAAATCAGCAAAACAGTAGAGTTAGAAAAAAAAAGCATGCTCTTTTTAGAAGGTGACGAGGGAACAAATCTTTTCTTTATGGACACAGGCAGTATAAAGTTATTCAAATCAAATCCCGAAGGCCGGGAGATCATTATCCGCTTTATAGAACCGGGTGACGTGTTTGCAGAGATAATTCTTTTCCTGAAAAACCGCTACCCTGTGAACGCAATGGCTATTAAGAAATCTAAAGTCCTTGCTATAGACGCCTTAAAGATGTTCAACTTCATAAAAGAAAATCCAAACATGGCCATGAAGATAATCAACATGCTTGCCAATAAGTCCAGGTACCTGGTACAGATGGTCGAGAACCTGACCCTTGCCGACACAAGGACGCGTTTTTTAAGCTACCTTAGCTTTCAGATGGAAAAAACAGGTGCAGATACGGTCATCCTGCCTGTACCAAAGGGGGAACTGGCTTTACTTCTCGGCGCCTCACCTGAGACCTTCTCAAGACTGCTAAAAAAACTCACCGAGGAAGGCATTATTTCAGTTGAAGGAAAAAACATTACCTTGCTTGCGCCTGCAAAATAAGAAGGAGCAAAAAAACGCTGTTTACCAATTCTCAAACTTTTTCATATAGTCCTCTTCTGCAAAACAACTGGCTTATCCACGTAACTCAAAGTGCAATTGCGTAAAAAATCCATATGAACTATAATAAAAGTAGGACTTATTTGTCTCATTAAAATTTTCACCTCAATGTATTGCGGCGCGCGTATTTTATAATAAATTATTTTTTTAGATTAAAGGCCCGCGATGAAAATTGTCCAAAAACTGACCTTATCCTTTTTGCTTGTGGCGGTTTTTTCCGTCATACTTGTAAGCACTTTTATCTTCACTACTACCAGAACCGCCCTGCATGATGAGATAACCAGCAAGATCCACCTTGCGGTAGAGGAAAAAGAAGCACTCCTTCTTAGCCTGCTCCAGACCCAACTTGCAAATTTGCAATACCTTGCCCAGGAGCCGGAAGTTGTCAAACTCTCCGGCATTATGGTAAACGCAGACAACAAATACACCAAAAAACAGCAACAATCGGCCTACAGGTCTCTAAAAAAACACCTTACCAATTTCGCAGATTATTATGGTGGCACCTATGGCGACATAATGGTGGCAGACCTGAAGGGCCATATGTGGATAGGCATCTACTCACCACCTGACGAGGGCACGAACGAAGCAGACACCGAATGGTTCAAAAAAGGGAGCAAGGACATCTACCTCGGCAGTATTTCATACAATCCGGCAATGCTCCTGACCACTCAGATAGCCGCCATGCCAATAAAAAACGATAAAGGCGTTATTATAGCCGTGCTTCAACTTGAGACCAACGTTAAGGCCATAAACAATATAATGAAACACCGGATCGGACTTGGCAAGACAGGTGAGATCTATATTGTAGACCAAGACAAAAGAATGCTTACAAAGTCAAGATTCTACCCGGACGCGCGTGGATCGCTCAAGGTTAACACATTCGGCATAAACCAGACCATCGAAACAAAGACCGACCTGACAACAACACCATACAAAAATTACAGGGGAAGAGAGGTCCTGGGTTCTGTTCATTTTCTCGGGGTTAGTCAAACTATTGAAGACAAAAAAACAAGAGCTCTGATCAAGGAACTGGGCTGGCTCTTTGTCGGAGAGATAGAGGCCGACGAGGCGTTTGCCCCCATAACAAAACTCAGGAACAAGCTGCTAGCAACAGGGGTCGGCATTATTTCGGTGGTCCTGGTCATCTCGTTTATAGTGTCGAGGTCCTTCTCAGTGCCCATCATAAAACTCAGAGACGCAAGCATTGAAACGGGTACAAAGTACCTTTACAAGAAAGTCGATTTTCAATCAAACGACGAACTTGGAGAACTGGCGACCGCTTATAATAACATGATGCAGACCCTTAAAGACACGACCGTATCCAAGGACTATGAGGAAA
>CBDUXY010000178.1:0-5773 GCA_965371305.1 uncultured bacterium | reverse complement strand
GGGGGTTCGGCCGTATGGTAAAGGCGGGAGATATAGAGGGCTTTGCCTCGGCCATGATCGAGCTCGGGGGTATGACAGAAAAGCAGAGGCTTCAGTTGGCGGAAGCGGCAAGGGAAAGAGTGCGTGATGAGTTTAGTAAGGAGAGCATGTGCCGGGCTCTGATGGAGGTGTATGAGAGTGTCCTTGCAGGGTGAGCCGCGTGTAACGGTCGTGGTGCCGGCCTATAACCACGAACAATATGTGGCCGAGTGCATAGAGAGCGTACTTGACCAGGAATTTTCGGCCGGGGTCGAGCTTATCGTCATAAACGACGGCTCTACGGATGGAACTGACGCTCGTATCAGGGATTTTATTAAAGCTGACGGTCGTGTTTTTACATATATTAATAGAGAAGACAATAGGGGGCTTATAAAGACTCTTAACCAGGGGCTTCGTATGGGTACTGCAAAGTATTTTTGCGAGCTTGCTTCAGACGATTTGCTTATCCCCGGCAGCATCCAAAAGAGGGTGGAACTCCTTGAGGCCAACCCGGACACAGACGTTGTTTTCTGTGACGCATATTTAATGGAAGGTAGTGTGAAGACTGAAAAACGTCTTTGCAAGGGAAACGAAAAATACGACTCACCCGACTATACGATTGAAAATATTATAGAAGGCAAGGCACGGATGTTTTTTGCTTCCGGCATGTTCAAAAAGGAAGTGATCGACAGGCTTGGCGGTTTTGACGAGGATTTTCGTTTTTACGAGGACCTCGCCATGAAGTACCGGCTTGCGCAGCATGCGAAAATCGAGTACCTAAACGAGCCGGTCATGTACTACAGAAGGCACGGCACAAACGTGTCGGTTACAAACCGGTCCATTGTCAGGCACGAGCGTGTGCTTGCGTTAAAAAATATAGACCCCGGTACGGACAGGAATCTGAAAAAGCTTATAAAAAGGCACCTGCGCAAAGAGACCCTGAAGGGCCTGAGGGTGAAATGACCGGATGTGAAAAAAGATAACAAAGAGGTGTCTTGTTTCTCTGCCTGAACAATCCAAACGAAAGAGGGAGTATTTCCCGGATTTTTTATTGTTTGGCGCCGGCAAATACGATACAACAGACACCTTTTAAAGGAACAGAAAAAAGGGGTTTTAAGAACAGCGGCGGTGGTAGAGAGAAAATGATTATGTCAAAAAAGCATGTTCCATGTAATTTATGCGGTTCCGACGGCTACAGGCTCTTGTTCAAGGCAAAGGACATAAATTACAAGACAACGGATGAGGAGTTCGATATTGTAAAGTGTACGGAGTGTGGACTTGTGTTTGTAAACCCGAGGCCAGACGACCTGGCTCCGTATTATCCCAGTGACTACGACCCGCACACGTCAGGGTCCACTATCAAGGTGAAGCAAGCCGTTCGCAGGATGCTTGAGGTGTATTTTAATTACCCGGCTGGTGGAAGCGCTGCTGCCGTCGGAGCAATGGATAAGTTAATGTGCCTTTCCAAGTTTCTGGAGATAAAACTTAAAAACGAATATTTTTTTCACAGGATACCCTACGAAAGGGATAAGAAGTTGTTAGACGTCGGGTGTGGGAGCGGGGGGTATCTTTTGAGTCTGAAGAGGCTTGGCTGGGATACGAGGACGCAGCTTTTCGGCATAGACTTTCCGAACGAAGAGTTGAAACGTGTTAAGGAAGAAGAAAAGCTCAACATAACGGAGGGAAGCTTCTTTGAGGCCGACCTGCCGGAAGGTTTCTATGACGTGGTTACGCTCAGGCACGTGCTTGAACATTTCGAGGACCCGACACTGGCGCTCAAGAAGGTCTATAAGATGCTCAGACCCGGTGGCAGGGTCATGATAAATGTGCCTAACTTCAAGTGTATTGAGGGGCGCTTTATTTTCAAGGGTAATTGGTACCAGCTTGAGCCACCAAGGCACCTCTATCACTTCACCCCCGAGACTACTAAAAGGCTTTTGCATAACGTCGGGTTTGACGTTGAAAGGATTGATGTGAAAAAAGGGCCGGCCCAGTTTGTCGCCACCCTTGATACACTGGGTTACCGCGTACCCAAATTTGTGGAGAAGTACATTATCTCAAACATGCTGAAGGTCTTCAAGATGTTTGGTTACGGCGCCGAGATACTGTGCGTGGCTGTGAAAAAATAGCGATGACAAAAAAAACGGTACAAAACACGAGGATCTTTCCCGATTTTTTTCTGCTCGGAGCGGGCAAAGGCGGCACGACGAGCCTGTATAACTGGCTTTCCCAGCACAGCGAGATATGCATGTCTAGCCCCAAGGAGCCGGCCTTTTTCTGGGGCGAGTTCGATAATGGGATGGAGTTTTACAGGCAGACCTATTTCAATCACTTAAAGGATGAGTTGCTTGCAGGGGACGCAAGCCACAGGAACCTCTACTACAAGCACGCTCCACCCCGTATATTTTCGGTCAAGCCTGAGGCGCGTTTTATCTTGTCGCTGCGCAACCCGGTGGAGATGTCGCTGTCTTCGTACTGGCACTGTTTCAGACGCGGCAAGGTATCAAGTGGATTTGAAGATGAGATAAAGATAAACTACGAACGGATTAAGTCAGGAAGGCAGGCGGTTAACGAGGCAATTTTAAAGGCAGGCGAGATCGAGGCGCCGGGCTCCTGTACTTTCGAAAGCGCAATCCTCGATACAGGCTACTACGCCGAGCAGATAGAGCGATATTTAAAGTTCTTCACTCTGGACCGTTTCAAGATTTTTTTGATGGAAGATATGAAAAAAGATCCGATGGCGCTTATGAAGAAAACATGCGAGTTTCTTGATGTGGACCCGGATGAATGCGACGGGTTCGACTTTTCGGTGAAAAACCAGGGCACGCCGCTTAAGTTTCGCCCACGCAACTTAAGCCGTCTCTGGGTAAACTTCGCCTCAAACATAGGCGGCAAGCCGGTGTTGGACAGGCTCGGCAATATAGGCAAGAGGCCAGAGATGAACGCCGAAACTCGCAGCTGGCTTGTAGAGCACTTCAGGCTGCACAACAAGAGGCTTGCCCAAATACTTGGAAGAAACCTTGACCATTGGAATCAATAAAAAGCAAAAATGCAATTGACAGATACGGAAGTTAAATACGGGGCGTATAAGGGCAGGCTCGTCAGTAATAACACGCACCTTTGCAACACCTTGATTGAGAAATTTAGTGGTAGAAAGATAGATATGGTCATGCGCGATGAGATCATTGCAAAGAGACCCTGAAGGGTCTGAGAGCTAAATGACCGGATGTGAAAAAATATAACAAAGAGGTTTTTTGTTTTATGACAGAGCAATCGCAGCGAAAGAAGGAGTGTTTTCCGGATTTTTTATTGCTTGGCGCAGCCAAGTGCGGCACCACGAGTTTACATGCATGGCTGGACCAGCATCCTGATATACTTATGTCTAATCCCAAGGAGCCGTTTTTCTTTGTCAGGGACTTTGAAAAAGGGTTGGACTCTTACTGGGAGAAGTATTTTAATGGCTGGAAAGGGGAGAAGTTCATCGGAGAGGCCAGCCCTCACAACCTGTTGGTTCCATATGTCCCGGAACGGATACATTCCGTGAACCCTGACGCGCGTTTGATAATCATGGTGCGCAATCCGGTCTACAGGGCCTTGTCTCATTGGTGGATGGATTTTTGCAATTGTGTTGAGACAAAGGGTTTTAAGGAAGCCATTGAGGCAGACAACAGAGATGTCTTTAAAGGAGGGGCTGTGAAAGGCTTTGAGGACTATGAGAAGTTAACACTCACCGGTTATCTCCATAGGGGCTATTACGCCGAGCAATTGGAGCGTTATTTCGAGTTTTTTCCACGCACTCAGTGCAAGATTATTTTCTTCAAGGATATTATAGAGGACGCAAAAGGCGTTACGAGTGAGATCTGTGAGTTTATTGGGGCAGACCCCCTGCCGTGCGACGGCTTCGATTACTCCGAAAAAAACAAGGCCCCGGAGTTGATATGGCAGTGGAGTCCGAAGCGTATACGGATGAACTTTTCCAAGCAGGTGCTTAAGAATTTTACTTACCACACAGAGGGTTCGACCGTCGCTTCGGCTCTCAAGAAATTGCGTAGAAGGCCGTCCATAGTGCCGGAGTTAAAGAAGTGGTTGGTGGAGCACTATAAACCTCACAACAGGCGGCTTGAGGAAATTACAGGCAGAGACCTTTCAAGTTGGGACAATTAATGGTAGAGCAGGTTAAATCAGACAGGGAAGCTTTTCCTGATTTTTTTATCCTTGGCGCTGGCAAATGCGGCACAACGAGCCTGCACGGCTGGCTTGGTCAGCACAGCGACATATGTATGTCTTTTCCGAAAGAGCCAGCTTTTTTTTGGGGTGAGTTTGATCGTGGTATGGATTTTTACCGGAGCACTTACTTCAAGCACTGTAAGGATGAGTTGCTTACCGGAGACGCAAGCCATTTAAATATCTATCATGCACACGTACCGGCACGTATTCATTCAGTAAACCAGGAAGCGAGTTTTATTTTACTGGTTCGTAATCCGATTGACAGGGCCATGTCGGCTTACTGGCATAGTTTAAGGCGAGGCAAGATTGCCGGGAGTTTTGCGGACGTTATTAAGGCCAACTACGAGCGCGTAAAGTCGGGACGCCAGGCCTTGACTGCTAAAAATATAAAGGCGCGTAGTGGCAAGGAATCTGTTGAGGTGCCGGTACTTGACGCTGGTTATTACGCAGAGCAGTTGGAGCGTTATTTTGAGTTTTTCCCAAAAGACAGGTTTAAGATTTTTTTGATGGAGGATATGAGGAAAGACCCCATGGGGCTTGTCAGGGAGACGTGTGAGTTTCTCGGTGTGGACACCGGGCAGTGCGCAAGCTTCGACCTCTCTCCCAGAAACCAGGCAACCCCTCTTAAGCTAAGGCCGCGCAATTTCAAGCAACTCAAGGCTAATTTTCTTTCAGGCAACAAGGAAGGCTCCCTGTTTACCAGACTTTCCAACATGAGTGAAAGACCGGTTATGGCAGTGGAGACGCGAAAGTGGCTTGTAGAGCACTACAGGGCGCACAACAAGAGGCTTGCGGAAATATTCGGGCGCAGCCTTGAGCACTGGAATAAATAGTCCTCCCCTGGCTAAGGCCACGGGTTGCCATGTCTCCTCTCATTAAATGGAGGGAGAGTGTTAAAAAAAAGTTGTTAAGATCTATAAGACAAAAATGAAATTATCAGACACGGAAGTAAAATACGGAGCGTATAAGGGCAGGCTCGTTAATAATAACACGCCCCTTTCCAACACTTTGATTGAGATACTTAATGGTAGAGACATAGATATGGTCATGCGAGATGAGACTATGTTTAAGCTCTTAAAGGACGATCAGTCGACCACGGTCGGGGTGCTGAGCACTGAGGCATTACCATTTGGCGTCGTTGTAAAGTGTTTTAATTACAAGGGCAGGGGAGCTTCCTTTGCAAGGCGCATTACCGGCACAAAGGCAAGCCGCCTTTATGATATGACAGGGCGTCTTTTCAAGCGAGGCCTTAACGTTCCCGAGCCACTTGGTTTTCTTGAGGCCACGGACGGTAAAGTCTCTATCTATCTTTCGAAGTTTGTAGAGGGTTCGGATAATTTTGTAACATTATTCCGGGCAGGCATGTTCACCGGCGACATGAAAGCCCTTGCGTGCAAGCTTGGCCGGGTGGTGGCTCGCTGGCACTCGGCCCTTGCCGTGCACGGAGACATGAAGTGGTCCAACATGCTGGTCACGGGTGATGAGGGTAATTGGGAGTTTGTATTTGTCGACCTTGACCGTGCAGAAC
>CBDUXY010000177.1:0-5786 GCA_965371305.1 uncultured bacterium | reverse complement strand
AGGCAAGGGAAGAGTCGTATTCATACATACCGAACTCAAAAATTCCGGAAACGGTAAACTGCGCGATCCTCGGCACCGTGCCAACGGCCGTTGTATTACCAAGCGGCGTTATGACGTTTAACTCGTCCCCTACCCACACGCCAAGCGTTCTGGAAAGTTCTTTGCCTATTACAATGCCAGGGCCATACCCTGTTTTTTCGGACACCTTGCCAAAAGCCGTATTCACCCCTTCGATACTGCCTTTTTTCATACGCTCCGGGAGCGTAGTAACGTCCCCGGCGCTCTTCGTATCCATGCCGCGCACGATTACCCCCATAACGGAGTTTCTTGACGACAACATGGCTTGCCTGTATATGAACGGAGAAGTACCGGTAACCCCGTCTGTTTTTTTTATCTTTTCCTCAAGCCCCTTATAGTTCGCCGTGCCCCCGCCAATCCCTGTTACAATAATGTGAGCGTTCACTCCGAGTATCTTATCTTTTAAATCCTCCTCAAAACCTGTCATAACGCTTATAACAATTATCAGCGCCATCACTCCGACAGCAATGCCGAGAATGGATATGAAAGTTATTACAGAGATAAAAGACGTTGTTTTCTTAGCCCTCAAGTAGCGAAGGCCGACGAACCATTCGTAGTTCATAGTTTTTCCGTTAGGCTTCTTCTTCCTGTCCTTCTTCCTGTCCTTCTTCTTGTACTTCTCTGGGCCCCTGCTTCATGAGCGGAAACAGTATCACATCCCTGATGGAGGGTGAGTCCGTAAGCAGCATTACAAGCCGGTCAATGCCTATGCCCTCACCGGCCGTGGGGGGCATACCGTACTCAAGGGCCGTAAGGAAATCCTCATCCATTGGCTGCGCCTCTTCGTCGCCCTTCTCGCGCTCCGCGGATTGCTGCTCAAACCTCGCACGCTGGTCCACAGGATCGTTAAGCTCGCTAAATGCGTTTGCAATCTCGCGCCCCGCGACAATCAGCTCAAACCTGTCTGTCAGGGTCGGGTCCTCGTCGTTCCTCCTGGAAAGCGGCGATACCTCGACCGGGTACTGGGTAATAAAAGTCGGCTGATGATATTTTGCCTCAGCCGTGTGCTCGAATATCTCGACTAAAAGCTTCCCGTGCCCTATACCATCTGGAAGGTCGGGATTTAATTTTCTCAAATACCTCTCAGCAGCATTTCTGTCTTCAAAAACATCCTCGCCCGCGTCGCTGTGCTCTCGTATGGCGTCGTACACGGTAACGCGCTTCCACGGAGGGGTAAAGTCAAGCTCTTCTTCCTGGTAGGTTATTTTAAGCGTGCCGTGGAGTTTTTCTACAATTTCATTTACCATCTCCTCGGTCATGTCCATAAGATCGTCATAAGTGGCGTAGGCCTGGTAGAACTCAAGCATGGTGAACTCGGGGTTGTGCTGGGTAGAGACACCTTCATTGCGAAAGTTTTTATTGATCTCAAAAACACGTTCTATGCCGCCGATGACAAGTCTTTTAAGATAGAGCTCCGGGGCGATGCGCAGGTAGAGGTCAGTATCAAGCGCGTTATGGTGGGTAATAAACGGCTTTGCAGCGGCCCCGCCCGGTATGTGCTGCATCATCGGGGTCTCGACCTCGACAAAGTCGCGGTTAATTAAAAAATCCCTGACAAGGCGCATTATCTCAGTGCGCTTCCTGAAGACCTCCTTAACGTCCGGGTTCACCATCAAGTCAAGATACCTCTGGCGATAGCGCACCTCAACGTCCTTAAGCCCGTGCCACTTCTCGGGCAGCGGCATCAAGCCCTTTGCAAGCAGCCTTGCGCTCTTGACTTCAAGCGTGAGCTCATCCGTTCTTGTTCGAAAAAGCTTGCCGTCGACGCCTATTATGTCGCCCGTATCGAGTGACTTAAACATTGTCCAATAGTCCTCACCAACAACGTTCTTTTTGAAATAAAGCTGCAATCTGCCCGAGCGGTCCTGGATCTTAACGAAACTTGCCTTGCCAAAATCCCTGACAGCAACTATACGCCCTGCAAGGGTTACGCTTACAGGCTCGGCCTCAAGCTCTTCGTTCGTCAGGGTGTCGTACTTTTCTATACACGCAACGCACGTTGCTGACGGCTTAAAGTCGTTTGGATACGGCTCCGCCCCGCTTGCCTTGAGCGCAAGTAATTTTGCAAGCCTCTGGTCGAATTCCTGGCCTTTTCCCGACTTAACTCTGTCCTCGGTCTTTATATCTGTCATCATTATCCTCTTCCTGGTTCCTCTTCTTAAATCCTTGCCTAACGGAAACACACACACACACTAAAACTCTGCGCTAATTACGGTATTTTTCTCCCGCCATATTTCCTTGTAATACCCTGCTACATGCAGGGAGGCAGTTCACCTGATTTTAGTTTAATTGAAAAAACTACCGTATTTAAAGCCTGTAGTCAAGAAAAACCTTTTTTTATTCATAGGTTAAATGAATTTTACAGGGGACTTTTTCCGTGTCTACAATAAATCCTCGGCAGGGGTGTAATCCATGTCAACAGCAAGGGCAACTTCACTGTGGCAGACTTTGCCTGCATGCACATTAAGGCCCTTTAAAAGCGCCGGGTCGCCTTCTAACGCACCTTTTAGTCCCAAGTCTGCGAGTTTCAGCAGGTAAGGAAGTGTTACGTTTGTAAGGGCGTAGGTAGAAGTGCGTGGCACTGCTCCGGGCATGTTCGTAACACCGTAATGGATCACACCGTCTACCACGTAAGTCGGGTCGGAATGAGTCGTTGAATGTATGGTCTCCACACACCCGCCCTGATCAATGGCAACGTCCACCACCACGCTTCCCGTTTTCATCTTCCCTACAAGCTCCCTTGAAACAAGCACAGGCGTTCTGCCGCCCGGAACATGCACGGCGCCGATCAATATATCACAGTCCCGCGCAGCTGTTTCTATGTTAAGAGAGTTTGAAACGCGCGTCTTTACCCTGCTGGAGAATATATCGTCTATATAGGCGAACTTATTCGTATCTATGTCTATCACCATCACCTCGGCCCCGAGTCCGACGGCTACTTTTGCGGCATTTATGCCGACACTTCCCGCGCCTATTATCAAGACCTTGCCTTTTTGAACCCCTGGAACTCCGGAAACCAATACGCCACGCCCACCGTATGTTTTCATGAGATACTGCGCGCCGATCTGTACGGCAAGCCGGCCTGCGACCTCACTCATCGGACGAAGCAGCGGCAAGGCCCCGTCTTCCGTCTCGACCGTCTCGTAGGCAACTGCACTTACGCCGCTCTCGACCAATGCCCGCACAAGTTTTTTGCCTGTTGCAAGATGAAGGAAAGTAAAAAGAACCTGCCCTTTTCTTAGGAATTCAAACTCGCTTTCCTGCGGCTCCTTTACCTTGACTATAATTTCGGCTTCGGCGTAAACCGCTCGCGTTGAAGCCAAAAATTCGGCGCCCACTGCGCCAAACTGCGCGTCAGGGATGTCGCTTCCAAGCCCTGCGCCCTGCTCTATAACCACCCTGTGCCCCGCTTCAACAAGCGCCTTCACGCCCGAAGGCACAATGGCCACACGGAACTCGTTATCCTTAATCTCTCCTGGAACCCCAATAATCATTTTTTTAGATTCATTAAAAGACCCTGTGGCATCAGGAACTCGTTATCCCTGATCTCTCCTGGAACCACAATAATCATTTTTTTAGATTCATTAAAAGACCCTGTGGCATCAGGAACTCGCTATCCCTGATCTCTCCTGGAGCCACAATAATCATTTTTTTAGATTCATTATAAAGACCCTGTGCCACCAGCTGTCATTATTTAAGACACAATAAAATCCAAAAAGTTTAACGCTGCTGTCAATGCAGGCAAAATATTACTCTACGGTAAACGTCCTACGATCAAACCAACAAAGAACGCACCCACTCCGAGTATGTTTTGCGCAAGCACGTTGGTCGCGGCAAGCCCCCACTGCGACTCTCGCATCAGGTCTCCCGTGTCAAAAGCAAAACTCGAAAACGTTGTAAAAGCCCCCATAAACCCGACGAGTATAACGGTACGCATCTCCGTACTTATGGAGTAACGGCCTTCGGCAAGCGACCACACCGCGCCGAACAGGAAACACCCGGCAACGTTCACCGCCAGGGTGCCGAACGGAAACCCGCCCTTGTACGTACCCTGGACAAGCCCTGAGAGCCAATAACGGAGCAGGGCCCCGCAACCCCCTGCTATTGCAATTAAGATGATTTTTTTAAGCATTTTTGTATTAGACTCGTACCCGATTTTTTTAAATAAACACTAAAAAATCTTGGTGATATAAAAAAACATATAGCTATGAAAATTTACCAGAAATTGGCCTTTTTAGCAAAGATTTTGTGCGAAATGAGATTATTTAGCTTGCAAGACAGTAATTTTGATGCCTGAGTACCGAGAACTAACAAAATAGAAAGGATTTTGTGTGCCAGTGGTTTTTCATCCGACAACACAGTGTTGTTGCGATTTATAAGTACCAGGAACAAAAAAAAGGGTTTTATGGGCGTGTAATTAGATAATCGGTAATACAGTTATTTTAATACTCAAGTGCCGTAAACCGCAAACAGGGTATTACAATACAAGCGTTCATCCTTCGAGAGTCCCTTCGACATTACTCAGGGCAGGCTCAGAACGAACGCATTATATTCACCCTCCCCTCAGTCCCCTCCCATCCAGGGAGGGGAGGATTATGATGAACAAGCGGCAGCACTTCTGACTTTAGAAATGTTACGTCTTTTTCTATATATTTGTAATCGTCCACAATGCCGGCATTATCAGCTGGTTCATCATTAACAACACCTTCGGGAGGCTCTACCCCACACATAACGGCCCAAGCAAGGGTCCATGCGCGCCTTACGTTATCCATATTGTAGCCCCCACCACCGAGTGCCACCCAGGGTAGATTGGTGGACTTAAAAAAAGCGAGCATTTCTTCGAAACCGGCAGTCGTGAGGTTAAGATGTGTTATAGGGTCGGTCCTGAACGTATCAACACCAAGCTGGGTTACGATTACGTCGGGCGAAAATGCGTCAAGAAAACAGGGAACAACCTCCTGAAAACCTCGAACGAACAGGCTGTCTCCGGCTCCCGGAGGCATGGGCAGGTTAACCGCATACCCCTTTCCCGCCCCAGCGCCAATGTCGCCGGGAAAACCCGTGCCCGGAAACAGATAACGTCCGCTTTCATGGATAGAGATGGTTAAACATTTATTCGTTTCGTAAAACGCAGCCTCCACCCCGTCGCCGTGGTGCGCGTCTATGTCTATATAGGCGACGCGTTTACCGAGTTCCAGCAGCCGCGCGATTGCAACGGCCGGGTCGTTCAGATAACAAAACCCGGCAGCCCGCGCCGCCATTGCGTGGTGCAACCCACCTGCTATGTTAAAGGCGACGACGTTTTCACCGCGGCACTCACCGCTTGCCACAAGCTCCGCCGCCTGAACCGACGCGCCTGCCGAATAAGACGACCACTCGAATACCCCTTTGAATACAGGATTGTCTCCCGCACCAAGAGCGTAAACGGCAGCCCCTGATGGGGGCTGCCCTGAGTCGCATTGGCGCAGCATGTCTATATATTCAGGCGTATGTATAAGAAGCAGTTCTTGTTCTGTGGCTTTCCGGGCGGCAATTAATTGCGCGCCTGGTAAATCCAACAAGCCTGACTCTTTAATCATATCATAGGTAAGGCCAAGACGCATCGACCTCATCGGGTGGTCGGCGCCGTAGGTAACGGCAGAAAATTTATCGGAATAAATAAAGGCGGTTTTCATTGAGGCTCCTTTTGGTTAAAAGGAAGAGAAGAA
>CBDUXY010000176.1:0-5857 GCA_965371305.1 uncultured bacterium | reverse complement strand
AACATCACATGCTTAAACGAATCCACTCCGTAACTAAGGGGGTTAATGTAGGTAAGGTAGCGAAGAGGCTGCGGTAAATTTTCTACCGGATAGAGCGCGCCGCTCAGGAAAAACATGGGCAGCACTATAAAGTTCATTATAACGTTAAAACCTTCGAGCGAATCGAGCTGCGCCGCTATAAAAAGCCCGAACGCGGTCAAGGACAGAGAGACCAGAAAAACAAGAAAAAACATATAGAGCACCGCAACCGGTGTTATGGTCAGCCCTATTACAGGGGCCACCAGCAAAAGCAGCATCGCCTGAAAAAAAGAAAGCAGGGTTCCGGCAAGCAGCTTACCGAAGACAATCGTAAGCCTTGAGACAGGGGCGACTAACATCTCTCTCAAGAACCCGAACTCCCTGTCCCACACAACCGAGATGGTGGAGAAAATAGAGCTGAAGAGTATGGTCATGCCGATTATTCCGGGCAGGAGAAATTGCAGATAGTTCCCGCCCGAGTCCACGTCAACAATCTTGGTCATTCCAGCCCCAACTATAAAGAGCCAGATAAGCGGCCTTGCAATGGTCGTAAGCATCCTGCCCCTCTGGCGGAAAAACCGCTTGAACTCTCTAAGGACAATTACGTATATGGCCTTGTGTGACATTGCTTTAAATCTATCTCCTTTTTTGCATGCGCATTGGCATGACACTTTGCGTACTGTTTTCACTGTCCCGAAGCTCCGAGCCTGTCAGGTGGAGAAACACGTCGTCAAGCGTTGGTTTTTTAAGACTTACAGAGAGGACCTCGGTTGCAAGGGCGCCGAGTATGGCAGGGACCGCGCGCTCCCCGTTCTCGACTATAAGAGAAAGCCCGCCGCCGTCAATCACGCGCGCCTCAAGCGAAAGTTTTTCAGAAAGTTCTTTGCGAGCGCTGGAGTCATCAGATGTTTTTAAATAAATAGTATCCCCGCTTAAGGAACTTTTAAGATTGCCAGGCGTGTCGCAGGCGATAATGCGGCCTTTATCTATTACTACTATCCTGTCACAGGCCTCGGCCTCCTCCATATAATGAGTCGTCATGAAAACGGTATTGCCTTCTTTCTTTTTCAGATCCTCTATGAATTGCCATACGTGTTTTCTGGTTTGGGGGTCAAGGCCAAGCGTGGGCTCGTCCAGAAAAAGCACCTTGGGCCGATGCGTTAGTCCGCGCGCTATTTCAAGCCTTCGCTTCATACCGCCTGAAAAGGTCTTTACAAGAGCGTTTTTCCTATCCACAAGGCCGACCACTTCAAGCATTTCGTCTATGCGTTTTTCCGTAAGAGCGCGCTGCATGCCGTACAGGTAACAATGGAACTTTAGATTTTCATAAGCGGTAAGCTCGTTATCAAGCGTCATTTCCTGAAACACAAGCCCTATGGACGAACGGACATCGTTTGCCTGCCTTGAGCAGTCAAAGCCGTTTACAGTTGCCGTGCCGGAGGTCGGGGCAAGCAGCGTACAGAGGATGTTGATGGTCGTTGTTTTCCCGGCGCCGTTTGGACCCAGGAACCCAAAGGTCTCGCCCGCTTGCACGGAGAAACTAACGCCCGAAACGGCCTGTGTTCCGTTATAACTCTTTACAAGGTCTTTTACCTCGATAATGGACATGGTCGATTCGCTTTTTTTGTTTTTTTATTTGGATTTTACGCCTGAACTTAATCAAAGAATAAAGAAGGGTAAAGACGTAACAACAAGCACGCGCCCTAACTGCCAATAACAGCCTTAAGCAGCAGGCTGAGCAACCCTGCCATTATACCACAGGCGGGTAGGGTAAACACCCATGCATACAGAATTTTTTTACCTATGCCCCAACGCACTGCCGAAAGTCTTTTAGTAGAGCCAACACCCATGATACATGTCGTTATAACGTGGGTGGTGCTGACGGGAAGTCCTAAACTGGCCGAGCCAAAGAGCACAAGGCTCGCTGCTGTTTCCGCGGCAAAACCATGCACAGGTTTTATGGAGCACAGCTTAAGCCCAAGGGTTTTCATCACGCGCCATCCCCCAACCGCCGTGCCTAAAGCCATTAAGAACGCACAAGAAACCGTTACCCAAAGCGGCACTTCAAACGTCGTGATGTAGCCTCCGCTAAGGAGCGCCATTGTTATAACCCCCATCACCTTCTGAGCATCGTTCATGCCGTGAGTAAGAGACATTAATCCAACCGAGATGAGCTGCAACTTGCCGAAATATTTATTCACGGTCGATGGTGCGGTCTTCTTAAAAATATGCAACAAAAGCGCCATCAGCAAGAAACCCACGACAAGACCGACGACCGGAGACACAAGAAGTGCGGTAAAGACCTTTATAACACCCTTTGCCTTTATGGCGGAAAACCCGCTTGAAAAAAGAGCGGCCCCAATAAGGCCACCAATCAGGGAATGTGAAGCGCTAATGGGAAGCCCTGCGATGGTCATAACGAGCGTCCACAAAAATGCCGCAAGCATCGCTGCGAGCACGACCGTAAGGGATACCTGGGAGGGGTCGATAAGACCGCTCCCTATGGTCTTGGCAACCTTTGTCGACAAAAATGCCCCGGCAAAATTAAGGGTGCCAGCAAGCAATACCGCTTGAAGAGGCGAAAGCACCCTGGTCGAAACAACCGTCGCTATGGCGTTGGCGCTGTCATTCCAGCCGTTTGAAAAATCAAACAACAAGGCTGCGCCAATGACCAGAACAATTAAAATAAACGAAGCTTCCACTATACTCCTGTCTTCTTTACATTAAGACAATCTATACCGATACTAAGCATGTTTAACAACTATGCCTTGGAGGATATTGGCAATGTCCTCGAACTTGTCAGCCCGCAAGGCGGGTTTAATCCCTTAAACTCCATCAGGCATGTTTAACAACTATGCCTTCGAGGATATTGGCAATGTCCTCGAACTTGTCCGCCGCATCCTCGTACGTTTCATAAATCTCTTTCCACTTTATAAGCATCATTGGGTCGGTCAACTCGTCAAAAAGCGCGGCTATTGCGTGGCGCGTGATCCTGTCCGCTTCGTTCTCAAGGCTGTTTAACTCTATGCAGATATGATGTATGGTCGGGTCCAGTTTTTCAAGATACGCCACGGCACGCACCGTCTCCTCGGCGCACTTAAACAGTACCTTCGAAAGTTCCTTTATAGCAGGAGGAGCGTCGCTGAGCTTATATAATAAGTAGCGGCTTGCAATGGAATCTATCAGGTCCATGGAATCGTCAAGCGCGCAGATAAGGCCGTGAATGTCTTCTCTGTCAATCGGCGTCACAAAGGTCTTATTAAGCGTCTGCATCGTATCGTGAATTATCTCGTCTCCGTCATGTTCTATGTCCTTCATGAGTTTGACCTTGTCGGTAATATCACCGCTACTCTCGACTATCTCTTCAAGCAGCCTTGCCCCCTTAAGGGTGTTGTTGGCAGCCCTGTCGAAGAACTCGAAAAAATGGACGTTTTTTGGTATCAGACCGAACATAGTATCATCTCCTTTAACTTTTTAATGCAGTAATCAAACCCGGATAACTTTCAATTCTTACTGGTTTCCCAACTCTACGGATTTCTGACTTCGGCGGGTTTAAGCGTAAAACTAAAACGCGACCCACAGTCAAGCTCGCTCTCAACCCAGACCCGGCCATCAAGGCCCTGCACAATGTGTTTCACTATGGCAAGGCCAAGCCCGGTGCCGCCCTGTTCCCTGCTCCGTGCCTTGTCCACGCGATAGAACCTCTCAAATATTCTTGGCATGTCGGAGGCCGGTATACCGATACCGGTATCTATAATATCCACCCTGACCTCTCCGTTGTCGGCTGCTATATTTACCTCAACGCGCCCTCCTGACGGTGTATATTTTATGGCGTTATCCAGCAGATTTACCAACACCTGCTCAAGCCTTACGCGGTCTCCCGTGACCTTCGGTACACACTCCCCCCGCTCGTCGCCAAGGTCAATCATAAGCACAACGTCTTTATCTTCCGCCTGTTTCTTAAGCCCATCTGCCACGGAAGTAATCAGTTCGCCTAAGTCCATTGCCTCGGGCTCCATGGGCATGGGGTGGGACTCAAGCCTTGATAACACAAGCAAGTCTTCTATAAGGTGCGACATGCGTGTTGCCTGCTTGTCTATGACCCGGAGAAAATCTCGCAAGGTTTCCCTATCCTCCATGCCCCCGTCAAGCAGGGTTTCGGAATAACCCTTAATACTTGCAAGCGGGGTTCTGAGTTCATGCGAGACGTTTGCAACAAAGTCCTTTTTAATGGCCTCGAGGCGTTTTGCCTCTGTAATGTCGTGCAGGAAAACGATCAGGCCCTCATCGCGGTCGCCGCCGCTGCCGTTTTCAGCCGTAACGTCACTGCTGTTTTCATCCTTAAACGAAGCGGTCCTGACCATAAAAAAGCGGTCGTTCTCTCTAATCTCCATATTCTCTACCGGGGAAGAAGCCGAAGAGTACACGCCGCCACCGTTGCCGTCACCGTTATTACCGGGACTTTTAACAGGCGTAAAACCATCAAGCGCCCTCATCAGATCACTTTGCCCTATTACTTTATCAACACTCCTGCCCCTTACGTCCTGGTCAATCGAAAAGCACCTTGCAAAAGAGGGGTTCACATGCAGGATAAGACCTGCTCTATCGAGCACCAATACTCCGGCACGCATCTCGGCAGCTATGGACTGAAGTACTTTACTCTCCTTCACTACTCCTCCGTAAACCTGTATCCAACACTCCTGACGGTCTCAATATACTTGCCCGCTGTTTTCAGTTTTTCCCGAAGCCTTCTGACGTGAGTATCGACCGTCCTTTCCGTAACGTAGCAGTCCCGTCCCCATGCCCTGTCAAGCAGAGTGTCCCTTGAAAGTGCCCTGCCCCTTGAGAGAAGCAGCGCCTTTAGGAGATTAAACTCCGTGCCGGTCAACTCAACTGTCTTATCTTTTACCGTAACCCTGTGCCTCTGGGAGTCTACCGTGAGTTCTTTATAAGAAAGGACGTCATCGTTTTTGTCGTCTTTATTGTCGCCGCCTGTTGCCGCAGCGTCGGGCCAACTCTTTTTCTTCCTCTTAAGCACGGCCTTCACCCTCAAGATAAGCTCTCTCGGGCTAAACGGTTTTGTAATATAGTCCTCGGCTCCAAGCTCAAACCCCACTATCCTGTCCACCTCTTCGCCTTTTGCCGTAAGCATTATGACGGGAATATCGGCCGTCCTGTCCTCACGCATAAGCAGTTTCAGTACTTCCGTACCCTCCATGTTCGGGAGCATTATGTCGAGCAGGATTAAATCCGGAACAGCGCTTACGGCAAGCTCCAAGGCCTCCGGGCCGTCCTTTGCCTCAATTACATTATAACCGGCTTTTCTTAGATTATATCCGAGAAGTTTCAGAATATCAACTTCATCGTCCACCGTAAGGACGGTGGGCTTAAGAGGGTCTGTCATGGCTCTAATCCGGGCTTTATGCCTTACTCTGCCGCGACTTTTGCCGCAAGCGTCTCTCAGTCTTGCCTTCTATCAGGTCCTTCACCAAAATCTCTATATAATCCCTTACTTTCTGAAAAAACTCCCAGGGTTTTCCAAGGGGGTCGTCAATGTC
Source organism: uncultured bacterium (assembly GCA_965371305.1). Lineage (GTDB taxonomy): Bacteria > Desulfobacterota > GWC2-55-46 > GWC2-55-46 > DRQE01 > CBDUXY01. The sequence goes on along the minus strand of CBDUXY010000176.1, from coordinate 281 downwards.
CCAGTCTATCTTTTTCCCTTTGAAGCCGACAGGGCACAGTTCATCCGCGCTGCAGCACCCCATGGTCACAACGACGTCGGCCCATTCAAGCATTTCATCGTTAAGCAGATCAGACGTATGGGTGGTGATGTCTATTTCGACTTCAGCCATAACGTCGATAGTGTCGCGGTTCACTATGCCTGCCGCGGCAGTGCCTGCGCTGCGCACCTCTATGTCGCATTCACCGGTACTTCCATTTGCAATGGCAGCCTTTGCAAACCCTTCGGCCATCTGGCTCCTGC
>CBDUXY010000175.1:0-5863 GCA_965371305.1 uncultured bacterium | reverse complement strand
CTTTTGAAGCCCCACGTAATCCCCTAACGGCCCGGTGTATAGTAATCGTATAGTAAACAACCAATAACAGTCACTACTCACCATAAAAACCCCGGCCACGGAATGGACATTTTCCCTAACAGATACTACCAGATAACACCAAACACCACAAAACGGGCCTTGAAGAAAGGAAACTGAAAATCCTCGTGTCGGCGGTTCGAATACGACCCTGTGCACCACTTGGTTTCTTTTTGGAAAAAAAGCGGGGCACCCATCCGAAGGATGGGTCGAGCAAAGAAAAACCAATCCAAAAAGCTCACTTTCCAGTTAAGTAACCATTCAAACACCTTGCGGTTTTCGTTATTACCATACTGCTACTTAATTCTTACTGGAAAAAAAGAAATCAAGCAAAAAAACACCAGAGCTAATTAAGGCTCTTATGGATGATTGCGCAAGTCTGCTGCAATGCTTTTTTTTTGCATTTCAAGTTTCAAACCCTCACTGTTTACCTTGCTGCCATTGTCAGCACCTATCATCAAATTTACAGGACAATAGTTGATTCTTTATGGTATAAAAGATAATAGAATCCAAACCAGGCAAGACACCTATGATAATTAAGAAAATAATCCTTTCGTTATTTTTCACCCTTTGTCTGTTTCTTTCAGGCAATGTTGTTTTTGCTGAAGGTTTGACCACTGAGGAAAAGGCACATTCTTTTCGTATCCTTACCGAAGAGTTCCCTCCGTACAATTATACTTCCGATGATGGCAAGATACTTGGCATCTCGACTGAAATAGTCAGAGAGATCTTTAAAAGGACAGGGCATCCCGACAATATAGAAGTTCTGCCTTGGGCTGACGGGTACAGGCTCGCCCGGGAAGAGAATAATACAATACTTTTTTCAACCACCCGTTCTCCTGCGCGTGAAAAACTTTTTAAGTGGGTAGGACCACTAGTTCCTAATAACCTGGTCTTTTTTGCAAGGAAAGGTTCTGGCATTTCCATCAAAACCATGGAAGATGCGAAAAATGTATCGAGCATTGGTGTTTATAAAGATGACTTCGGTGAACTCTTATTAAAGGAAAAGGGTTTTACCAACCTCGATGCTGTGATGGAAAACCAAATGAACGTGCAGAAACTTATTGATGGTGAAATTGACCTTTGGATAGCCAATGAACTTACGGGTAAACACATGATCGCCAAGGCCAAAGGCGGAGCTGAGATAGAGAAAGTTTATGAAATTGAAAAAAATTATATGTTCGTAGCTTTTAGTAAGAATACTCCGGACGCGGTGGTTGATAAGTGGCAGCAAGCCCTTGATGAAATAAAATCGGACGGTACATATGCCCAGATATTCAGCCAGTGGATTATGTTCTCCTACACGGATGACCTGAAATCCAAAGCGCCTGCAAAGGTGGAATTGACGGAAGATGAAAGTAAGTGGCTTGATGAACACCGCGTTATCCTGGCTGCTTCTGACCCTAAATGGCCCCCTATGGAATTATATGATGAGGAAGGGAATTTTTCGGGCATCGTGGCCGACTACATGGCTCTACTTGAAGAAAGACTGGGTATTGAACTTAGAATGGCGCCTCATGCAAGCTGGTCCGAGGCCCTTAAAAGTGCCCGGGATAAGAAGGTGTCCGTTCTTACGGCGGCAGTCAGAACACCGGAGCGCGACCAGTACATGTTGTTTACAAAACCCTACTTGGAGTTGCCTGCAGTTATTATTGTCAATAATAAAACAAAAGGAATATCCTCCATGGCAGATCTCAGGGGGAAAAAGGTCGCTGTGGTGAAGGATTACGGTACCCATGATTTTTTGAAAAAGGGCTTTCCCTATCTGAAGCTCTCAGTTGTACCGGACATAAGTACCGGTCTATACGAAGTCTCATACGGTAAGGCGGACGCCTTTATTGTCAACCTTGCCTCGGCTTCCTGGCACATAGAAAAAAATGCCATTCAGAACCTTCGCGTAGCCGGAGAATCGGGTTATGTTTTTGATCTCGGTATCGCCTCCAGAAAAGACTGGCCCGAATTGAATAATTTATTGGAAAAGGGGTTAGCATCCATTACAGAGCAAGAACGAAAGACTATCTACAGGAAATGGATCGGTCTTAAGTCTGCCGATTGGAAGCCTACCAAAGAACAGATTATTGCGCTTGTTGTGATACTTGCAATTCTCTTTATCATTGCCATCCTTGTATGGAGTATATCTTTAAAGAGAAAGGTAAATCAAAGGACAAGCGAGCTTGAAGAAGCCCTGGCTCTCAGGAAAAAATCAGAAGATGAACTTAAGAAAGCAAAAGAGATGGCTGAGATTGCCAACCGGGCCAAAAGCGATTTTCTTGCTACCATGAGCCATGAGATACGTACGCCTATGAATGGTGTTATCGGCATGTCGGAAATATTAATGGACACTGAATTGTCTGAAGAGCAATATGGTTACGCAGAATCAATAGTCAATTCCGGTACGGCTTTGTTGGCCGTTATTAATGACGTGCTTGATTTTTCTAAGATTGAAGCGGGTAAGTTCGATTTGAACCTGGCTCCTTTTGATTTCAGATTTGCGGTGGAGAGCATTGGACAACTGCTTGCGGCAAGCGCTGAAGAAAAGGGTGTCGAGCTGATTGTGTGTTATGAGCCGGGCGCTTCTCAGGCTTTAATAGGTGACGGCGGTCGTATCAGGCAGGTTTTACTTAACCTGGTAGGTAATGCCGTAAAGTTCACTGACAAAGGTCATGTATTGATAGACGTTCATGAACATGACCGAAGCTCTGATAAAACGTCTATGCATGTTAAGGTCATTGATACTGGCATAGGTATGTCGGACGGGGCTGAAAAATATATATTTGATAAGTTCACACAGGCAGATGGAACAGATAATAGGACCTTCGGAGGTACGGGGCTTGGTCTGGCTATCAGCAAGCAACTAATCGAACTTATGGGGGGTACGATAAAGGTATCCAGGAATAAGGAGTGTGGCCTCACCTTTGAATTTACAGTCACCCTTGATGTTGCGAGGGAGGATATAAAAGACACCGGTGAGGACAGGTGGTTCAGCAAACGATTAATAGACAAGCCGCCAGAAGATTTATCCGCATTTCGTATCCTGATAGTCGATGACAACGTTATTAATTACGATGTCGCATGCAAATATCTTAAACCACTTAAAGCTCAGTGTGCTTATGCCGGTTCAGCTGAAGAGGCAACTGCTCTCTTGCGTCAGGCTGCTCAAGCGAAGAAACCTTTTCACCTGGCGATACTGGATTACCGGCTCGGTGAGGTAAGTGGTGAAGTGCTTGCCGAGATCATAAGGTCTCAAAAAGATATATGCGATACCCTGCTTGTAATGCTCACGGCAGCTGGTCGGCAGGCAGATGTTCAACGCTTTGAGAGGTTATATATTGCGGCCTGGATTCCAAAACCATATAGATGCGCCCAGTTAATAGAAACAGTGACCGACATGTGGAGCTTGCATAAGGCAGGCAAGATAGGTCAATTAGCCATGTTCCAACTGAGAGAGAGTGGCGTGAGGCACAAAGAGAACAATCTTAAGTCTTCACAGAGAGTTTTCGATGCAACAGCGCTTCTGGTAGAAGATAGCCCGACAAACCAGAAAGTCTCAATCAAGATGTTAGAAAAATTTGGGTGTAATGTTGATCTGGTGGAAGACGGTAAACAGGCAGTCAAAGCTTTGCAGGCAAAGAACTATGATATTGTGTTCATGGATTGCCGGATGCCGGTAATGGACGGTTTCCAGGCAACCCGGCTGATTCGAAAAAATGAAGGAAGCAATCATACTCCAATCGTTGCGATGACCGCCAATACCATGCAGGGAGATAGGGAAAAATGTCTGTCCGCCGGTATGGATGATTATATCTCAAAGCCGATCAAGCAATTTGTAATAGAAGAAGTGCTGGGTAAGTACTGTAAGCTCAGAGAAAAAAGTCCTCACGTGCCGGTTACAAATGCACTTAAAACAAAGGTAGCTGAAAATACTGGTAAAACCGAAGAGTTTCCAGTGTTGGACAGGGAACAAATTTTTAGCTTAATCGGCCGAGACGTCCGGGTTATTAAGGAGTTTATAGACATTTTCGCGCTTGAGATTACAGAGCAAATGGAAAAACTGGAGAAAGCTATGCAATCCGGAGACTTTGCTGAAATAGAAAAGCTGGCGCACAGAATAAAAGGGGCTTCAGGCGACGTTGGCGGCAAGCGCCTGCAACGCTTGGCACTTGAAATCGAAAAAGCTGCCAGAGAAAATATGACCAGGGCATGTACGGATAAAATGCCAGCTGCTACAGAGGAATTTTCCAACTTAAAAGAGGCGCTTGAAAAATCATACTGGGGCCCTGCTTGATGTTGTGAATTGTTAGATTTCTTGTGCTGTGTTAATGCAGTGCTAATTTGATTTTCTGAGGAGAATATTGAGATGAAAATACTTATTGCCGACGATAGCCCAACAACACTGTTTGCATTAAAGAAAAACCTTGAAGAATGGGGATACGAGGTGTGCGAAGTTAAAGACGGCCTTGAGGCATGGCAGACCCTTAATAAAGAAAATCCTCCGCGTATTGCAGTCCTTGACTGGATGATGCCAGGAATGGACGGCGTTCAGATATGCAAGAAGCTACAGGAGCGCACCGAGAGTCCCTTTGTATATACAATTCTATTGACTTCAAAAACCGAAAAGGAAGACCTGGTTTTTGCATTGGAGAACGGCGCGCATAATTTTCAATCCAAGCCCATTTCTCCTGAAGAGCTTCGTAGTCACGTAAATGTGGGTAGGCGCCTTGTTGAGGCGGATGACAAGATAAAGGAGTATGCCGCTCAAATGAAGTCCCTTGCACAGACAGATGTGCTTACTGGAATTTGTAATCGCAGGTATTTTATGGAGCAGGGCACTAATATGTTTAAGAGTGCAAAACGCACGGACAGGCCTCTCTCTGTCATGCTCCTTGATATTGACCACTTCAAGAAAGTCAATGATACATTCGGCCATGCTGCGGGAGATGAAGTTTTGAAGAAAATGTCGATATCAGCTCTTGGCAAACTACGTGACATCGATCTTTTCGGACGTATTGGTGGTGAGGAGTTCGCTGTTGTAATGCCGGAGGCAGCAATTGAAGGGGCGCATAAAACAGCCGACCGCTTACGAAAATCCCTCTCAGAGCTTGAGATCAAATTTGATAACAAAACAATCAGTTTTACCGTGAGTATCGGAGTCACAACACGCAGACCGGAAGATGAAACCCTTGAGGAAGTATTGAAACGCTCTGACGCCTATCTCTATGCTGCCAAAGAAGGTGGCCGCAACAGGGTTGTTTCAACTGACGTGGGGTAAACCTGCCCTGCCCCCAACATATTGGTTTACCACCTCCCCCCAGAGTGAATTTTTAAGCCTTTTAAAGCTCCCCTGCAATCCCCTAAGAAGCCGGTGTATAGTAATCGTATAGTAAACAGTCAATACCAGTCACTAACAGTCATAAAATCCCCGGCCCCGAATTGGACGTTTTTCCTAACAGTTAATAACAGATAACAACAAACAGCACAAAACGGGACTTTAGTGAAGGAAACTGAAAATCCTCGTGTCGGCGGTTCGAATACGACCCTGGGCACCATTTACTTTCTTTTTAGGGAAAAAGAAAGTAAGCAAAGAAAAACCAAATCCTGTAAAAGGAAAGTACACATCGATATAAATATAGGGGTTGCGGCAGAGGCCGTGGCCCCTTCTTTTTTCTCTATTTTGACATCTATCAAGAGCCATTCTAACAGGTTAATTTCGTTATAGATTTTTTTGCGGATGATATGGGGACTAAAACTCCCCGTGTCGTAAAAGAAAATCTGTAGATACAAGTAGTTATATTTGGTTCTGTTGAAA
>CBDUXY010000174.1:0-5976 GCA_965371305.1 uncultured bacterium | reverse complement strand
ATTTCACCGACCTTATTTTAGTTGCCTTTAGACTCCACGGCTGATAATATGCCCAATAATTAGGCAGTCAAAGAAAGCGCCGGGACATGGAAACCATAACCACAAACGCACATCACGAAAACCTCATCGAGAATCTCACGGAAGGCATGGTCTACGTATCGCCTTCAATGCACGTCCTTGTCTTTAATCAGGCAGCCGAGAGCATGACCGAGATCTCAAGACGCCAGGCAGTTGGAGTTAAGATCGACAATGTATTTAAGAAAAACTCCTGGCTTTGCGGACTTTTTAAAAAGACCCTGGAAGAGGAAAAAGTCTTTTCCGACTACGAAGGGACACTTCTCAGGACCATCTCCCACCCCATTGCAATTGGCGTCTCGACCATCAGGGTGATCGCCCCTGACGGCGCAGTTGCAGGAGTAGCAGTACTTTTAAAAGAGCTCTCAGCACTTAAGTCAATCGAGGGCGAGACACTCAGAAAAGAAAGGCTGATGCTGCTTGGCACGTTTGCCGCAAACCTTGCCCACGAGGTAAGAAACCCGCTTGCCGGCATCAGGGGGGCGGCCCAGCTTTTGTCAAGAAAGCTTGAGAGCAACGGTAACAATACAAAACTTACTGAATACACCGACGTTATTATAGAGGCCTCTGACCGTCTTAACTCTGTCGTCATGGAGTTGCTTAACTTTACAAAACCAAAAAAGCTTAAGAAAACTGAACTTAATATTCACCGCGTGCTTGACGGTGTAATAGCTCTGGTGGAGAAGGAGGGGGAAACCGCTCCTGTCAACAAACACTACGACCCGAGCCTGCCGTGCGTTAAAGGGTCTGCGAATCAGCTTACGCAGGTCTTTCTTAATCTTATAAAAAACGCGAAGCAGGCAGTCAGAAAAAATAAGGGGCAAGTCAGGGTAACGACGCGTATGGTAACGGAATTCCATATTGTAAACAAAAGCGCCGGCGGCACTGGCGACGCCAAGTTCGTTGAGATAGAAATAATGGATAACGGGTGCGGGATAAAACCTGAACACAGAGAGAAAATATTCACTCCGTTTTTCACGACCAGGCAAGGCGGGAGCGGGCTTGGGCTTGCGCTTTCATATACGATAATTAAAGAACACTCAGGGTTCATAACCATAGACTCGGAAGACGAAGAACCGGGTAACGGCACATGGGTACATGTATACCTGCCGGTTGCGACCTGAAACAAGGAGCAGAGATGAAAAAAACGGTCCTTATAGCCGACGACGACGAAAGTGTACTGTGGGTGCTTGAAAGATATTTTACCGAGCGCGGGTTTGCTACCGTGACGGCAACCGATGGTACAGAGGCCGAAACACTTCTAAGCGAAAAAACCCACACCCTTGCCCTGCTTGATATAAACATGCCTGGCAAGACCGGCCTCGACATACTCAAGGACGTGAAGAAACGTAAATCGCCAGCCCCAGCCGTTATAATCATGACGGCCGACGGCACCATGAAGACCACCATAGAGGCAATGAAGCTCGGTGCTCTCGATTACATAAACAAACCGGTAGACCTTGACGAACTCGACATTATTATAGACAAGGCCCTTGAAGCCATAAAACTAAAACAGGAACTCTCGTCGCTTAAAGAACGTTTCAAGGAAAAGCTCTCTGAAGAAACGGTATTTATCGGAAAGACACGCTCTATCGAGCAGGTATTCAAGACAATCGGAAAAGTCGCTGCCGAGGACGTAACCGTGCTCATCCAGGGCGAGAGCGGCACGGGTAAGGAGCTCATAGCAAAACTACTGCACTCAAACAGCGATCGCGCCGAAGGTCCTTTCATTGCCATCAACACGGCGGCTCTGCCCGACACCTTGCTGGAGAGCGAACTTTTCGGATTTGAAAAAGGCGCTTTCACAGGGGCTGCCAAGCGCTCTGTCGGCAAGTTCGAGCTGGCCAGGGGGGGGACGCTTTTTCTCGATGAAATAGGCGATATGGAGATGGGACTTCAGGCTCACCTCCTGCGCGTCATTCAGGAGAGGGAATTTTACCGCCTCGGTGGCACAGAGCCGGTAAAAGTAGACGCCCGCATAATATGCGCAACAAACCAGGACATTAAAAAAGCAATAGAAGAAAAACGGTTCAGGGAAGACCTTTATTACAGGCTAAACGTGGTCACAATAGAGTTGCCTCCGCTGAGGAAAAGAAAGAAAGACATAGAGCCGCTCGCAAACCATTTCTTCCAGAAATTCTCCCGCGACATGAACGTTGAGGAAAGGCATCTTTCCAAATTTGCCCTTGAGGAGCTTCAGGCATACCCCTGGCCGGGGAACGTAAGAGAGCTTGAAAACATACTGAGGCGCGCCGTTCTGCTTTCGCCAAACATAGTGCTTGGCACGGAGGACTTGCAGCTGCCAAGAACGAAAGGTAAGAAAACCTCTATTGAAGACATAATCACTGAGAAGCTTGAACCCTTTATCGATAGAATAACGCCCGGCACCAACCAGGAACTCTACGACACGCTCATGCCTTTTATGGAAAGGCCCCTTATAAAACTCGTTCTGAAGAAAACAAACTTCAACCAGGTAAAGGCCGCCGAGATGCTTGGCATAAACAGAAACACACTGAGAAAAAAAATAAAAGACCTTAATATTAAAGCAAAGGACGTTAAGTAAAAAATCGTTCCACGGCTTCTTGCTGTCGCTCCTTTAATCAGTTACAAAACAAAAATATGGAAGAGAAAAAACCTACAGATTCTGTAAGCCTTAATTGGTCCTCCAGGGAAGACGGCCTGGGCGAGACGGATAACGACGCCCCTTGCGCAGGCTTTATTACAACCGAACTTGTAAGTTCGGGGCCTGGAAAAAACATTCTGCCAGGCCAGGGGCGGCTTATTTGTGGCGATAACCTCTACGTCATGAAGAAACTCCTCGGTGAAGGCCTTGGCGGCTCGGCAAAACTCATATACATCGACCCGCCTTTTTTCTCAAACATCGACTATAAGCAAAAGATCCGAATAGGCAGCGCGACAGCTCTGCTTAAACGCCACGCCTATACGGACAAGTGGACGGCAGAGACCTACCTCGATATGTTACAACCACGGCTCGCCCTTATGCGCGAGCTGCTCGCCTCCACCGGCGTAATATTCGTCCACTGCGACTGGCGCATGAACTCGCGCATTAGAATATTACTTGACGAGATTTACGGCAGCGAGAATTTCCTGAATGAAATCATCTGGCACTACGGTGGGCGCGGGGCAAAGGCCGTGTCAGGACAATTCCCCAGAAACCACGACACCATATACGTCTATGGCAAAACAAGGAATTCCAGACTAAAGAAGATATACTCTGACCTGGTTATGACAAAAGATGAAGCCCTTGCAAAGGGGATCCGGCAAGATAGTGACGGGCGGTTTTTCAAGACCGCGCCAAGGGGCGACTATACGGACAAAAGTGTTGCAGAGCTTGAGAAACAAGGGCGCATACACAGGACAAAGACCGGTAAGGTCCGCATAAAATACCACCTTGAAACTCGCGGAAAAAAAATAATTGAAAAAAAACCCATTAGCGACGTATGGACTGACATCCCGGACGCCATGCACAGCCCGCTTCGTGAAAGAACCGGTTACGCAACACAAAAACCAGAGCAATTAATTTCGCGAATCATAGAGTGCTCGACAGAACCCGGAGATTTAATAGTCGATTTTTTCGCAGGCTCCGGCACGACGGCTGCCTGCGCAGATAAACTTGGCAGAAACTGGATAACAAGCGACATGGAGCGCGGCGCCATACAGACGGCAAGGAAGCGTCTGATAGCGCAACATGCCGGAACCTTTTCGATTGAAGAATTAACCAGACAAACCGGCAAACATGCAGGCGACGACAATAGCAATAGCAACAAGAAAAACCAAGTTCAACTTAATAAAGGCTCAAGGCTTGTTATGGCCGAGCCTGTTTTCAAGGAATCCAGCGACGGTAACGCTTCGGGCGCAGTCAACGTAAACATCTCCATTAAAGACTTTATAATAGACAAGAACGACTACCCGGAGACCTCTCCTGAGGCCCAAGATGAGATTCAAAAAAACCCTCTCCTGCTCCTTGATACACTGGCCGTTGACTGGGACTTTGACGGACGAATATTTAAAGGCGGCTTTTACTCGGTAAGAGGTAACGGTAAACAGTCGAGCCCTGTTGCAACTACTGCACACGGCAGCATTATTAGCGACCTTGACGGCTGCAGACAAAGGAAAATAGCCGTACGCGTAACCGACGTTTTCGGTAACGAAGCGCAGGAGATTTTAGAGGTGGAGAAACCATGAGTCACGGAAGTAAAAAAGTCGTTATGGCGGCCCTCATAGGCAACGCCCTTATTACGGTTATGAAGTTTTTCGCTGCTTTTTTCTCAGGCTCGGCTGCGATGCTTGCCGAGGCCTTTCACAGCACGGCGGACACGGGAAACCAATTCATGCTGCTCTTTGGCATGTCGCGTTCAAAAAGGCCGCCTGACGAAGACCACCCGTTTGGATACGGCAAGGAAATATACTTCTGGGCCTTTGCCGTCGCAGTGTCTATATTTTTTGTGGGCGCGGCACTTTCCATCTACAAAGGCATAGAGAAGATCATACACCCAGAGGCGATTGAATCCATAACCCTGCCGCTTATCGTGCTTTGCCTTTCATTCGTGTTCGAGGCCTACGCCTTCAAGATCGCCCTTAAAGAGGCGCGAAAAGTAAGCCGTGGTTCAAGCGTCACGGCTCTTATAAAAATGGCCATACGCACCAAAGACCCGACAATAATGATAGTGCTTTTCGAGGACGGCGCGGCCATGGTGGGCCTTGTCGTCGCCATAACCGGCATCCTGCTTTCCTACTACCTGCACCTGCCAATCCTTGACGCCGTAACAAGCATCGTTATCGGCATAATACTGCTTTTTGTAGCGTTCTTTCTGGCACGCGAAACGAAAAAATTACTTATAGGCGAGAGCGCCACGAAAGAAGACCGGGAAAAGATAATGGCAGCCGTTACAGGCGTTAAGGGTGTTGAAAAATGCGGCTCGCTAATGACCATGCACCTTGGGCCGGCCGACATACTGGTTAACCTTGACGTTGAGTTTACGGACATGCTTTCAACCGACGAACTGGAAGACACAATAGACACCATCGAGATAAGGATAAAAAAAGCAGTGCCGACGGTTAAGCGGATTTTTATCGAGGCCGAAAGTATTACGAAGAGAAGAGGTGTTGGGGGATGAGAGGGGGGGCGTTTACCCTGCGGGTTCAATTTTGAAAATTGAACCCATTATTGTAATATGATATGTTGTAATTGCTAATTGAAGAAGTAAGTTAGAGGAGTTTTATAGAAGTGCAAATATTCCTTAAAATTGTAATGACTCTCTTCCTGATAGTTGTTCTGATATCTATTGGGGCGGTTATATGGAGCAGTACAGTCGACTTAGATCGTTTGATCTATAAATATCTTCCTCTCAAAAAAAAGGATCAGATTGCTGTAAACGTTTCCCCACTAATGACAACAAAAGAAAATTTAGTATTTATGGAGTTGGTATTGGTTAATTTGGGGAGTACAGATGTGGTGTTAAATAGCGCAGCTGTTATATTTTCTCCTATTGGACCATCAGCAAATGGACGTTTAGCTATATGGAACGAAAAAGAGCCAATTACAATCAAACCAGACTCACCTGTGACAATAAAGTCACTTTATGGCAATAAGCAAAATGATATATATTCCCTGTCTTCATCTTTTTCAGGACAGCCGTTTCAGGTCAATTTGATATTGAGCGTAGTCACATCACAAGGAAAAAAACATGAAGAAACTCTTCTTGATATCGGTAGAATGACGGTAAAGCCAAATTCAATCCAATATAGTGGCACTTCACAGCCTTTCCCTGTAATACTCAGTAACTGATCACCTATAACCAGCAATAATTCAAACAAAGTTTAATACAGACAAATAAAAAAAAATAGTTATCTCAATTTTGCCGCTCAACTTATATAACG
>CBDUXY010000173.1:0-6000 GCA_965371305.1 uncultured bacterium | reverse complement strand
GGCTATCCGCCGCTCGATCTTCTGGACCGGCCGAGCTTTATCGCGGCGAATCTGGAGGCGCTCGAGCGTCTGGCGTCCGAGACGTCGCGCCTGCCCGCGATGATCGTGGGCTTCGTGGACCGTCGGGAAAGCAAAGGGGGCAAGGGCCTCTTCAACGCCGAAGTCCTTTGCAAGGTCTGAGAAGTCTTCACCTTCGTCCTGGTCTGACTCCTCGCCCTCTTCCATCATTACGCCGTCAAACAGGTCGTCGCCTATGTCATCGTCCATGTCGTCAAACGGGGAGGCTCCTTCTTCTTCCACTTCCGCCCCCTCGAACTCAAGCACAGGTTCTTCGGGAAGGTCAGTGGCACTTTCTTCGACTTCCGGCTCGGCTTCTATTTCTTCTTCAGGCTCTACCTCCGGCTCTACTTCCGGCTCTTCTGCGGCCTCTGCAGGGGCCTCCACAAGAGGCTCTTCTTCAATCTCTGCAATCTCCTCGACAACCTCGTCGACTACCTCTACTTCGGCCTCTATTTCGGGCTCTTCTGCAATCTCTACTTCCGGCTCCGGTTCCTCTACTTCTTCGGCAATCTCTACTTCCGGCTCTTCTTCAAGTTCTACTTCCAACTCTCCGGCAGCGTCCCCGGTCTCTTCATCTTCTTCAAGGCTCACCTCGAACTCAACTTCTTCTTCCTCCTCCTGATGAACCTGCTCTTCTTCTACAGCGCTCTCTACCGCAACGGCAGGCTCGGCTACAGGAGCTTCCTCTTCAGGCTCGGCCTCTTCTTCTACTACAGGCGTCTCTACCTCTTCGGCCTCTACCTCTTCTACTGCCTCCTCCGCTGACGCAGCCTCCTTCTTGGCCGGTTCCTTTTTCTTCTCCGAAGGCTCAAGCTCATCAAGCAAAGCCCTTGCAACTGCATTTTTAGCGTCAAGAGCAAGTATGGTCTTGCATAACTTTACCGCGTCTTCCTTTATATCTTCCTTACTCTCAAGGGCGTCGTAGACATGGACAAGCTCGGATGCGTACTTCAAATACCCCTTCTTGTCCTTTTTCTTCCTGCAAATATCGGTAAAACCGTGAAGCACCCTTACTTCTGTCGGGTGTGTCCTGTACAGGTCCTCAAGTACGGCCATGGCTTTATCGTAATGTTTCTTCCCTATATGGCTTTCAAGTATATTACAGTACTCGGCAACGGCGTCTTCCTTGTAGCCCAGCTTCCTCATCATGTCGGCAAGCTTAATTCGAACACCTAAGTTGTCAGGGTCGATCTTAACCATCTCCTTGATCAGTTCAAAGGCCTCTTTGTCCAAGCCCTTTTTCTCAAAGTTGGTTACGATATAGGTGTACTCCCTCATTGCATCGGCAAAGAGTCTTTGTTTGGTATACAGGTCGGCAAGTTTATGGTGGAGTTCAAGGTTATCGTCGAGCTTCAGGATCTGTTTGTAAACCGCGATTGCTTTAAGATAAAAGCCCTTTTTGGTATGTATCTTTGCAGTGTTCGTATATATCTCTATGGCCTTTTCAGGGTCGTCCGATTTCACGTGCAGATCGCCAAGCCTCAGGCGTGCCGACACGTCGGAAGGATCCATATCCACAACCGCCTGGTACTCGATTATGGCCTTGGCAATGTTGCCCTTTTGAATAAACTTAAGGGCCTTTTCAATGTGTTTTTCTTTTTTTGCCATATAATCATTCAATCGCCAACACGACTGCGCCCCTAAACTGCAAGGGTCGAAGTGAGTTGTTTTTTTAGTTCAACCGCTTTAACCGGCTCGTGCGCCTCACCGTTGTCGTTCCACGGCGCGCTCTGGTACTTGTTCTTTGATATCTCATCTCTAAGAGAGCGCTCCTCATCAGTTAACGAACCAGTATGGAACTGCGCGTCACGGTTAAAAGCGCTTTCCATGCGCCTTATAATAGCCAGACGCAATTCATCAACGCTTACGTCCCTTCCTCCTGATGAAGACAAACAAGCCATGTTATCATGCGCCCCGGCGCCCAGGAGCCTGTCCACAAGTACCGCGTCAACATCAAGAAGCAACGAGCCATGCTGCAGAAAAGCCCGTTTCAGCCTTCTCTGCGCACTGCCGACAAGCTTCCTGCCCAAAAGACGTATCTCGTACCTTGAAACAGCGTCAAAGCAGGATTTTTTCCGGCCCGCGCCTGTTGATCTTTCTAAAGCCGCAATAGTATTATCAATGCCTGCGGTCAAACCAATGTCACTCAGGGCATGCACGACGCAATCACTTATGAGCCTGTAAGAGCCGTTTATGCCTGCCGTAAAAAGCTCTGTGTCCGCGCTACTCACCACCGAATAGGTAAGCTCCATGTGATGCAAAACAGCCCTGCCCCCTGTAATACGCCTGACTACAGGCACTCCAAGCCCCTTAAACGGCAAGCAGTCTTGCAATCTGCCGATACTTAAGGTCGGCTCGCTCCACGAATAAAACCGCAGGGTTGACCCAGACCGTCCTGATGAAAAGCCGGACGCAGCCACCTGCAACAAAGCCTCATCGGTTGCCATGTTCACAACGCCGGAGGCGTCTTTGTCTATGATAAGCCTCCAGCCTTGCAAGTCCACACTACTCCCTTCACCCTGATCGGCTTAAAAAACTACCATATAGGGTAACATTACCATTTTACTTGAATCTGGAAATAAAGTCTATATCTATATCTCCGGCAATGAAATCATGGTCTTTCATAATCTCAAGATGAAGAGGAATGTTGGTCTTGATACCTCCAACGCGAAATTCCTCAAGTGCGCCGGTCATTTTCTTAATCGCCTCTGCCCTTGTGTCGGCGTGGACTATCAATTTGGCAATCATTGGGTCGTAATAACTCGGAACAGTGTAGCCTGCATAAACTGCGGTATCCACCCTTACGCCCGGCCCACCGGGTAGATAAAGGTCGGTAATCTTACCCGCCGAAGGTACAAACGTCTTCGGGTCTTCCGCGTTTATCCGGCACTCAATGCTGTGGCCTTTTATTTTTATATCCTTTTGCCTGAAGCTTAACTTCTCACCCGATGCAACCCTTATCTGTTCCTTTACGATGTCAACGCCGGTTACCATCTCCGTTACCGGGTGTTCGACCTGCACCCTTGCGTTCATCTCCATGAAATAAAAGTTCTTATCCTTGTCAACAAGGAACTCTACAGTGCCGGCGTTTGTGTAACCAATGGACTGGGCAAGCTTAACGGCTGCCTTACCCATCTCGGCCCTGAGCTTCGGGTCCATCACGGCCGACGGGGCCTCTTCGATTATCTTCTGATGCCGCCTCTGTATAGAGCACTCGCGCTCGCCAAGGTGCACGACGTTACCATGCTCGTCGGCCATAAGCTGAATCTCTATATGTCTTGGCTTCACACAGTAACGTTCAATGAATACGTCCGCGTCGTTAAAGGCGGTTAAAGCCTCGCTCTTTGCCATATGAAAGGCGCTTCCAAGGGCAGCCCTTGTGTGAACAAGCTTCATTCCCCGCCCGCCGCCACCGCTTGAGGCCTTGATTATAAGTGGAAAACCTATTTTCTCTGCTACATTAACGGCGTCCTGTTCGTCTTCAAGGGCGTGTTCGCTCCATGGAAGCACGGGTACCTTTGCCTTCTCCGCTTCTTTCTTGGCACTAACTTTATTGCCCATAAGCCGGATCACCTGAGAGGTCGGGCCGATAAAGTTCACCCCGCAGTTCTCGCACACCTCGGCAAACTCAGCGTCTTCGGCAAGGAAACCGTAACCAGGATGCACAGCGTCCGCGTCAACAACCTCTACAGCGCTTATAAGAGAAGCTATGTTAAGGTAACTGTCCGTGCTCCTTGCCCTGCCTATACATATAGCGCCGTCGGCTATAGCCGTATGATGGCTCTCCCTGTCCGCTTCGGAAAACACGGAGACAGTCTTAACGTCGAGTTCTTTACAGGCTCTTATAATCCTTACTGCTATCTCGCCCCTGTTGGCGATAAGCACTTTATTAAACATATAGGAGAATCCTCTCTAAGTTAATTTAGACCTCTACGCGAAACAAAGGCTCGCCGTATTCAACAGGCTGACCGTTTTCCACCAAAACAGCGACCACTTTACCGGTAACGTCCGTTTCGACCTCGTTCATAATCTTCATGGCCTCTATAATACAGACGACCTGACCTGCATTTACATGACTGCCCATCTCCACGAAAGACGGGGCCTCGGGGGACGGGGAGCGGTAAAATATTCCGACCATCGGAGAGGTAACGACCTTTACGTTTGAAGCAAGTTCTTTTGCCGTAGAAGACTCTGACTCTGGCGTAGCTACTTTCGGCAACGGACTCGGCTCAACCAGTTCCACCCCTGATCCGCGCCTCTTAAGCCTGACCTTCCCTCTTTCATCTTCAAGCTCCAGCTCTACAATATCCGTGTTTCTTAAAAACCTGTACAGGGCCTTTATATCCTTAAGATCCATTACTCCTCCTGTATTACGTAAGTACCGGCAGGGCTTTTTTCCCCGCACTCAGGACTTCAAAACCTGTCTCTGTCACCAATATCATATCCTCAAGTCGCACACCACCGACCCCCGGCATATAAATGCCAGGCTCAACCGTCACCACCATGCCGGTGCAAAGCACGTCCTCACTTTTCGGGCCAAGGCTTGGCGCCTCATGAACGTTCATGCCGACTCCGTGCCCCGTGCCGTGAACAAAATATTCTCCGTAACCGGCCTTTCTGATAACATCTCTTGCAGCCCGGTCAACGTGCCTTGCCTTCACCCCCGGAGCAATCATTTCAATTGCCCGGTCATGGGCCTCTCTAACAACTTCATAAATTTTTTTTTGCTTTTTTGTAACCTTCTCTATAGCGTAAGTACGAGTCTCGTCAGACATGTATCCGCCAAGCTCGACCCCCATATCGACTATCACAAAATCCCCGGCCTTCATCTTCTTTTCCGTGGGAGAGGCGTGAGGCAGTGCGCTTCTTACCCCTGAAGCTACAATAGTATCAAAGCTCATGCCACCGGCCCCGGCCTTCTTCACGGCCGACTCGATCACCTGCGCAACTTCCTTTTCCGTGCGACCAACAACACCCTTTTTCTCAATTGCCGCGTACCCGCATTCGGCAACTTTAATTGCCCGGCGAATAGAGTCTATCTCTCCCCTGTCTTTTATAACCCTTTTGCCTTCAACCACCCCGCCAAGGGGCTTCAAACTCACTCCGGAACCTGAAAATTCTTTTTTTAACCTTGCGTATGCGTCATAAGTAACCACTCTTGATTCAAAACCAACTCTTTTTATGCCTGCCTTTTTTATAATGTCAGCGATTACTTGCAACACGTTTTTTTTAAATATTTTCACCCTGATCCCGCGACCGCGACCGCCCACTTCCTCTCCCGCCTGTACGGTGTAGCGCGGGTCGGTCAGAAACCAGGCCTTTTCCTGCAATATTATCACATAACCGCTTGAGCCGGTAAAACCCGTAAGGTATCCAACGTTAGTCAGGTCAGTTACAATAAGGGCGTCTATCTTTAAGCCGGGCAGGTCCTTTGAAACACTTTTTATCCTTGCATTCACCGGTCTGCCGCTCTCCTACCTTGCGAGTTCCACAGAGGAGTCACGCGCTGCGCGCCTTAGCAAAAATCTGGCCTTCCCTATAACCTCTTCCGCACTTACAAGAAAAGCTACAAAATATTGCTTGGTAGCAGCTCTCAGGAGTATTTTGTTCGTGCCCATTGTAACAATCACCTCCTGCACATCCCCAAGGTTCATTGAGCTTGAGAGTCTTGCTAAGTCCGACATGGTCTTGCCGTATTCAACTCCCAGAGCCTCAATATCGCAGCTAACCCCTTCTTTTATATAGTCCTGGACCGTGATGCCGTCCACACCCATAAGAATCGCTGCCCTGCCACCGCCCGTGCTCTCGACCATCTGTCTTAATATCTGCTGAAAATCCATTGCTCTCTCCTCCCATCATCAAAAAATAAAACGATTATACACACACACACACTATATGCGTTCGTTACCTGCACTGGGCTGAGCGCGTCTTTTAGCGCGG
>CBDUXY010000172.1:0-6034 GCA_965371305.1 uncultured bacterium | reverse complement strand
CCACGTTGCTTACGTGTCGGCCTCAACCGCGCTTTTATCGGCTAATTTAATGGGTCTTGACGCCCTAAAAGCGGCAAATGCACTTTCTCTCGGTATCACTCCGAACCTTCCGCTTCGGCAGACAAGGGTCGGGGAGCTTTCCATGTGGAAGGGGTGTGCGGCAGGGAACGCGGCCAGAGGCGGGGTGTTTGCGGCCCTTATCGCAGCAGCCGGTATTACAGGGCCGGCAGAGGTGTTCGAAGGTCAAATGGGGCTTATGAACCAGGCAACCGGGCCGTTTTTTCTTGATATAGATGGTTTTGGTAAGAAGGGAGAGAATTTTAAAATCCTCGATACCTATATAAAGTA
Organism: uncultured bacterium; assembly: GCA_965371305.1. GTDB lineage: Bacteria > Desulfobacterota > GWC2-55-46 > GWC2-55-46 > DRQE01 > CBDUXY01. The sequence goes on along the minus strand of CBDUXY010000172.1, from coordinate 5,686 downwards.
CTACCCGAGTGAATACCATTCGCAGGCAGCGGTCGAGGCGGCGCTGCTTTTAAGAGAGGGACTCGGCAGTATCTCTGATATAGAGGAAATATACATAGAGACCTATGACGCGTGTGTGGATATTATAGCTGGAGATGAGTCCAAGTGGAACCCTGCGACAAGGGAGACCGCGGACCACAGCCTGCCTTACATAGTAGCCGTAGCGCTTATGGACGGAAAAATAGACCTTGAACAGTTCTCGGCAGACAGGATTAAAGACCCGGAACTGAACGCGCTTGTTCAAAAAGTAAAGGTCGAACGTAACGATGAGCACAACGAGGCCTATCCCGAGTCTTTTCCATGCATGATAGAGATAACGACAAAAGACGGGGCGCGGCACAAAAAGACCGTTGACTATCCCAAAGGCCATCCCAAAAACCCTCTTTCCGACAAAGAATTAATCGAAAAATTCAACACCCTTAACCAGGGCCTTGTAGCCGACGATAAAGTCGAAGAAATAATGGACAAGATTTGGCACCTCGAACGTCTTGAGAATATAAGCGAGTTGATGGAGCTTTTTGTAGTGGGTGCGTAGCACCAGGAGTTTTTGTGTGACCAAGCCTCCTTATAAAAAAAATCTGAAAGAACTTATGGCCGAAGGCACTCTTGCCATGCCAGGGGCGTTTAACGCCATTACGGCAAGGCTTATTGAAGAGGCAGGGTTTCCGGGTGTCTACGTCTCAGGGGCAGGGCTTGCAAATGCCGGTGCCGCCCTACCCGACATCGGGCTGCTTAGCATGACAGAGGTCGTGGCTCAGGCGGCTTATATAATAAATTCTGTCCGTGTGCCGTGCCTGGTGGATATAGATACCGGTTTTGGCGGGGCCGTGAATGTTGCAAGGACGGTCAGTGAACTGCAGCTCGCCGGTGCCGGAGGCGTGCAGATTGAAGATCAGAAAATGCCCAAGCGGTGCGGGCATCTTTCAGGAAAGAGCCTTGTAGCAACGGACGTCATGTGCGAAAAAATTGCAGCAGCCGTGGAGGCCAGAGACGTTAACGGTGACGGTTTTTTAATCGTCGCAAGGACCGACGCTAAAGCGGTCGAGGGGGCGGCTAAAGCCATAGAAAGGGCGGGTAGGTATATCGAGGCAGGCGCAGACTGTATCTTCCCCGAAGCACTCGAGACAAAAGAGGAGTTTGCGCTCTTTAATAAAGAGATAAACGCACCCTTGCTTGCCAACATGACGGAGTTCGGAAAGACCCCCTGTATAAGCATGGCCGAGTTTGAACAGATGGGTTACGGCATCGTGATTTTTCCACTGACGATTATGCGGGTTTTATTAAAGGCTACCAAGGACATTTTACAGGAACTTAAGCAAACAGGCACTCAAGAGGGTCTTTTAGAGCGGATGATGACCAGAAAGGAACTTTACGATCTTTTGGATTATGATTATTACGAGGGGGTTGGCGAAAAATCAGTAAAGGGTGCCAGGCCGGAGCCGGAGGAGGATGATGCATAAGTCAGGGCTTGAAGGTGTGGTGGCAGGCACTTCGGCGATATGCAGTGTTAACGAAGAGCGCGAAGAACTTCTATACAGGGGTTATGAGATAGGAGACCTCGTGGAGCAGGTATCGTTTGAAGAAGTGGCTTTTTTATTATTAAACGGCGAACTTCCAACCGTTGCCGAGTTAAGGGAGTTTAAGTCCTCTGTTTCATCCGAGATGGAACTGCCCAAGCAGGTCATAACATGTCTTAAAGAGTTACCAAAAGAAACAGACCCGATGGACGCGATAAAAATATCAGTCGGGGTGCTCGGTACGCTCGACCCTGACGTAGCGGACAACACCGAAGAGGCCGACCACAGAAAGGCCGTGCGTTTGCTTGCAAAAATTCCAACGGCAATCGACGCACACTTCCGAATTTCTCGCGGTAAGGAACTTATAAAGCCAAACAGAAAATTGTCGCTCGCAGGTAACTTCCTCTACATGTTAAGGGGAAAGGAACCGGACGCGGTAGAGATAAAGGCCCTTGATAAGTCCATGATACTGTACGCGGAGCATGAGTTTAACGCCTCGACGTTTGCTGCCCGGGTTGTGGCTTCGACCCGCTCCGATATGCACTCGGCGGTGGGGGCGGCAATAGGGGCGCTTAAGGGGTCGTTGCACGGAGGGGCCAACGAGCGGGTAATGGAAACACTGCTTGAGATAGGCGACATCGAGGAAGTAGACGACTGGCTTTGTGATATATTCAACGCACACAGGCGTGTTATGGGTTTTGGCCACAGGGTGTATAAAAAGGCAGACCCCCGCAATGCTTATATTAAAAATATGAGCAGGGAGCTTAGCAAAAGGGCCGGAGACATGCGTTGGTATGATATGAGCTTAAAAATAGAAGAGATTATGGATACGGAAAAGGGTATGCACCCGAACCTTGACTTTTATGCGTCAAGCGCGTATTACCTTTTAGGCATACCCATACCTCTTTACACCCCGATATTTGTTGCATCAAGAGTCACCGGCTGGACCGCTCATATTATAGAGCAGCACACAGGGAGCAGGCTTGTGCGGCCAAGGGCCGAGTACTCAGGGCCGGAGAGGCGCCCTGTAGTGGCGTTAGACGACCGTTAAGGACGATTAGTTAATTGTTAATTTAACAGAGGTTAAAAAAAATGAAATGTAACGGCTTCAATCTGACAGAGGGCGAGGTAACGGTTATTACTTTTAATAACCCTCGCGTTAACATATTTTCCTCCGAAGTCCTGCGAGACCTTGCAGGGGCGTTGAGCGCCATGTCGCCTGCCATGGCGCCTGATAGGGAGAAAGAGAAGGTAAAGGCAGTTGTGTTTGCAGCCGAGGGCAATACGTTTGTGGCGGGTGCTGACATAAAGGAGATGGCAGCTTTTACTCCGGCCAGCGCTAACGACTACGCAAGGCTCTTTCATGAAACGCTTAATCTGGTAGAAGCCTTCCCCGTGCCGGTCATTGCCGCTGTGAACGGTTACGCCCTTGGCGGCGGTTGTGAGCTGATCCTTGCCTGCGACCTGGTTATTGCAGGTGAGTCGGCCGTGTTCTCTCAGCCCGAGATAGAGCTTGGTATTATCCCCGGAGCTGGCGGTACGCAAAGGCTCCCGCGTAGGGTCGGTGTGCTCAGGGCAAAAGAACTGATACTCACGGGGCGCCGGGTTATGGCGGATGAGGCAGTGCGTATTGGACTAATAAATAAAGTCGTCCCGGACGACGCATTAATGGATGAGGTGATGGAGCTTGCAGGCCTTATTGCATCCAGGCCGCTGCAGTGCGTTAAGGCAATAAAAAGCCTTGTTGGCGACGGCGGTTCGATGGAGCAAGAGATAACAAAGTGGTGCGAGCTTTTTACCTATGAAGACCAGAAAGAATTAATGAAAAAATTTATAGAAAAGAGGTAGCCCGTGGCGAAGTCGCCTGAAAATAAAACGCAACATGAATTGGAAGAAGTGGTAATAGTTTCGGCCCTGCGCACTCCGACGGGAAGGCTGCTTGGCGCTCTGTCGTCTCTCTCTGCCCCTGAGCTTGCGGCATGTGTTATTGCCGAGACAATTGAGAGGACTGGGGTGAGACCATCACAGGTAGGTGAAGTCATACTCGGTAACGTGCTTGAGGCCGGGGTCGGGCAAAATCCGGCCCGGCAGGCCGTCATACACTCTGGTTTATCTAAGACCGTCTCTGCCCTTACGGTGAACATGGTCTGCGCCTCCGGGCTGCGCGCGGTTGCGCTTGGTGCGGACGCGGTGAGGCTTGGTCATTCGGATATAATAATTGCAGGAGGGATGGAGAGCATGAGTAATGCCCCGCATATATTAAAGGGCGCTCGACGGGGACGCCGTCTTGGCGACATGGAGTTGCTCGACGTTCTGATACACGACGGCCTGTGGGACTGTTATTACGACGCGCATATGGGTACGCTGTGCGAACTTACCGTTAAAAAATACGGTATCACGCGTAACGAGCAGGATGAGCTTGCTTTTAACAGCCATAAAAAAGCCATGCGGGCTGAAAAAGCAGGCCTGTTCAAGGACGAGGTCGTACCGGTCAGAACGAAAAACGGCGGCACTGTGAGCAAGGATGAGACCATACGCCATGATACGAGCGCAAGGAAGCTGGCCCGTCTTCGTCCTGTGTTCGATAAAAACGGTACGATAACGGCTGGTAACGCCCCTGGACTGAACGACGGCGCAGCAGCTTTGTTGATTATGACGCGCAGGAAAGCAGAGTGTTTAAAGCTCACTCCTATTGCAAGCATTGTCGGTTACGCAACAGGCCATCTCGACCCTAAATGGTACCCGCTTGCCCCGGTTCAGGCCGTAAGGAATCTCTTGAAAAAGACAGGTCTACGTATAACCGACTTCGACCTTATAGAGGAAAACGAGGCCTTTGCAGCCCAGACGCTTGCGGCCATAAAAGATCTTAAACTTGACCCAAAAAAGGTAAATATCAATGGTGGGGCCATTGCCCTTGGCCATCCGATTGGCGCAAGCGGGGCGCGGATTTTAGTAACCCTTGTTCATGCCTTAAAGCAGAGGCGAAAAAAGCTCGGCCTCGCAACTCTTTGTCTTGGCGGAGGTGGAGCGGTGAGCATGGCGGTAAGGAGTTTATAATGGCAAAGGGGATAAAACAATCCGGTCGCAAGCAGCGAGTTGTCAAAGACAAACATGATGGCAAAAACCACGCAGCAAGTTGTGGGGAATTCAACCCGCCATGCGGGATAAAGAAAATCGGAGTTGTAGGGGCCGGCACGATGGGGCGTGGAATTGCCCAGGTGTTTGCGCTTTACGGTTTTCCTGTTGTGCTTGTGGACAGGGATAAAAAAACGCTTGATGGCGCACTTGAAAAAATAAAAGAGCACACGGACCCCGAGTTATGGAAAGGTGTTAACTCTCTTATCACGACTTCAAAGAGCATGAAAAAGCTTAAGACCTGCGATGTGGTCATCGAGGCCGTGTTCGAGAGGATGCAGGTTAAAAGGGCCGTGCTTGAGTCTTTAAAAGACGTGGTAAAAAAGAGCGCTATTATTGCGACCAACACGTCTTCAATCTCCATAAACGAGCTTGCAGCCTTTGTTAATGACGAGTCAAGGTTCATCGGCATGCATTTTATGAACCCGCCAAAGGTGATGAAGCTTGTGGAGGTCATAAGGGGAGAGAGGACGTCGGATGAGACGACCGATAAAGTCTGCGGTTTGGCTGAGGCCCTTGAAAAAGTTCCTGCCGTTGTCAACGATTCGCCGGGTTTTGTGTCAAATCGGCTCTTGTTCGCATTAATAGGAGAGGCCATCAGGCTGCTTGAATCGGGAGTTGCAACAAAGGAGAGCATAGATACGGTAATGAAGTTTGGCATGAACCACCCGATGGGCCCTATTGAGCTTGCAGATTTTATCGGCCTTGACGTGTGCAAGGAGATAATGCTCTATATCTACGATATGTCGTCTGACGAAAAGTTCTTTCCACCGGAGATTTTAGTGGAAAAGATAACCCACGGCAAGCTTGGACGAAAGAGTGGGGAAGGGTTTTATAAGTACGAGTAGGGGGAGTGTGTAAGGGGGTAAGCCCCCTTTTTCAAGAGGTTGGATAAAACCGTTCATTTTGAGCTGTGTCGAAGGATGACCGGTTTGTCTGGGCGTGGAGGCGTAGCCGACGAAGCACTCTTGTTCTTACTCCCTCTCCCCCCAGGG
>CBDUXY010000171.1:0-6110 GCA_965371305.1 uncultured bacterium | reverse complement strand
TTCTCTTTACAGGTAATTTGAAAAGAAAAAAGCTCGAAAGGCCGGAGCATAAAACAAGTATACTTATGCCGTGGCCAATACCTTTTTTTGTAATGACCTCAGCTATACCTACCATTAAAAACGTACCTGCCATAAGAATAACCATAATGCTCAACCGGGAAGTCATGCTGATATTTTCAACTATCAGTGCTCCACCCGCCTGTTCTGCCATGAACTCAAACCCTCTAATAATCGAATACCCCTGCCAGAGGGCAATCAAAAAAGTAAGACACAGGGCAGCCTTTTTAAGCCTTGCCCGGCCCTGCTCCCCGTCTTGATTTCTCCACTTCTTCAAAACAGGCACAAAAAGAGCAAATACCTCAACAATGAAATAAGCGTATAAATACGGCATCAGGCCAAGAGCCAATATGGAAAACATCTCTAAATTACTTGTCGAACCAACTATAATAGTACCGGGTGCATTCAAAAATTCAGCCAGAGCCTCTTGATTAATGCCAGGCGCAGGCACAAAAAGCGCAGCCCTGTACAGGATGACAAATCCTATTGTCCAGGCAATACGTTTGTACAGGTCGTTTGAGGAGTTTTTAAGGTTGGAAGACTTTGAAGACATAGTTGCTTTACCGGAGTTAATGCAATATTAAGAAAAGAAAAACAGACGAATAGTTAACTCACTAACCTTTCACAAAAATAAAAAACATTTTAACTCATATGAATATTTTAGGGAAGTCATTTGATGTTTCGGTGCGTCCTGCGCCGAAACATACCCCCTCACCTCAGTCCTTACATATTGTTTTATCTTTTTAAAACCCCGTGGGGATAGGGTGTGACGGGCTAAAGAAGGGGCGGGTGAGTGAGACCGGGGGAGCATGAGCGCAGCGATTTAGGCGGTCGAACTCACGAGGAAGAGGACGCCGCGCCCTGAAACACCCTACCCCACAAAAGCCGTCCCGCAGGGACAAAGCCTCCCTCCCTCACCTCAGTCCGTGCGTCCCTGACGTCTCCCCGCAGGAGAGAGGGGGGAAGAACCGTCTCACAGAAAAATTGCTGAGAGACCGGATTCCTGCTGGAATTTACCCCGTACTTGATACGGGACAGGAATGACAGAACAAAAAATACTCTTGAGAAGGCAACTGATAAATCGTAAACTTAAGAAATGATAATCAAGATAAACGACGATATCTTTATAAACGAAAGTGAGATAAAAGAAGAGTTCATCCGTGCGGGCGGCCCCGGGGGCCAACACGTAAACAAGGTCTCGACAGCGGTACAACTTCGCTTTGATATAAAAGACTCGGAACTCCCACAGGATATAAAAGTGAGGCTGGTCCGTCTTGGTGGCAACAGAGTCACTGACGACGGAGTGCTTATCATCGTGTCAAGGGGACTAAGGAAGCGGGAGCTTAACAGGGTCGATGCTACGGATAAACTCATCAGTCTAATTAAGCAGGCCTGCGAAAAGCCTAAAAAACGGATAAAAACAAGGCCGTCCAGGGCTAAAAAAGAAAAAAGGATCGAAGAGAAAAAGGAACGCGGTAACATCAAGAAGACACGCCGGAAAGTCAGAGAGGAAGATTAACCGCCCATTCCGGCAAGACCACAAATCGCCTGGGCAGCCCTCTTTACGGTTCCCGGAGGGCCAAGCTTCTCCCTTAAATCATCAAGGGCATTAACAAGCAATACCGGGACCTGCTCAAGATGCGCCACAAGGTCAATCACTATATTATTTTGCGTAGCTTGTCTCTGGGTAAGCTCAGGGTACAGCCTGGTATCCATGATGATATTTGGCAGGCATATGAACTTGTTTTTATTCTTAAGGCTTGAAAAAATACCGGAGAGGATTGAAGTCTTTTGTACCACCACCATGTGAGTTCCTGTAAGAGCCGCCTCAAGCGTCCAGGTTCCGGGTGTGGTAAGGGTAACGTGCGAGGCCATGAGGCACTCGTGCCTCTGTCCCTTAAAGGCCTTGAAGCGGCGATACGATAATTTTCTCAGTTCTTCGACGAAGCTGTCTTCATATTTCTCTGAGTCGGGCAGAAGCAGTTTTACCTTCCACATACAGACCTCAGCCGTTTCCGCCGCGGCCTTGACCATCATTTTTAACAAGCGCTTTTCCTCATCAGAGTTGCCCCCGCCCATTATGGTAACAGGCACCTCTGTCCTGTCGTAACCAAGATCAATTTTTGCCTGGTCGCGCCTGTACCTGTCCGTATCAAAGTCAACTATATCCACCAGGGGATGCCCAACGAACTCGGCACTCATACCCGCCTCCTTGTACGCCTGCATCTCAAACGGATATACAGAGAGCACCCGGTCGACAAGGGCGGCTGACTTTGCAAGCAGCTTTGCATCAGGCGCCGCGTTAATATCCATTGCATAATATACAACTGCCGCGCCGGTTTGTTTTGCCTTTTTTATAAGGGCTGGATCGAACCCGGGCTGACCCGTAAAAACAATGCAATCCGGTATGTGCACGGACAACTCCTTGTCAAGGCCGCCTGCACTCAATGCGCGGATGCACTTTACCGCAGCATCCGGCATGGTTTTTTTTAACTCAACCTCAACTGCAGCCGCATACATGTCCCCGTATTCCCCGCCACTTGCAAAAACCACATTCCCTGCCATTTAAACGTCGGTCCCCTTTTCTATTTTTTCGATTATTTATTGCCCGGATAAATCAGGTCAGTCCATCAGAGCTTCTTTGTACCAATTCAAAAAAAACATTCTAACCTATATTGCTATTTGAAAAAAGTCTTTTCCATATTTTTTGATCTTTTCTTTTTTCAAGCTTAATATCGTAAATTTATTTTTGTAAATTAACCGCGTTCAATGGAAAACCAGGGGCGGCTATGCGGACTTTCAGGGGTTAGTTAAAAAGACATCGGATATATAAAAGGCATTTGATGGAACTCGGAGTTGCCAAATCCGGCCGAACAAAAAAAATTACTCCGTAAAACTAACACTCACGGTAACAGAACCTTTCGGAGTGAGCCCCGAGTAACTTGCCCTTACCGTCTCGCCAGGCTTTACCGGAAGCAGAGCGGTTATGTTGCCTACGGAAAGCAGGTCGCCTTTTTTTAGTCTTCCGCCTTCTGCCGCAACCGCGTCCCTTATCCATAAAACAGCATTCAGTGGATTGCCCATAACAGCGCTTCCCAGACCGTTACTATGCCGCCTTAACTCCTTTTCATGGGTCTCTCTGATAATAATCTCAACCGACATGTCCTGAAGGCGTTTTATCCACTCCTGCCCATTATTTGTCCCGTCAACCGGCACGACCTCGCCCATAACGCCGTACCGTGCTCCGACGTTTACGGCACTGATCATGGGGCCGGTGAGCCTTGCGCCCTTTACAAACGTCAGGTCCGGAAGCTCAAGAAAAGGAATCACCGCGTCTATATGTTTTACGGCCTCTTCAATTGTTTTCGCTTTATTTATCTCCTCACTGCCGACGCGGAGCAAAAGGTCCCCTTCCGCCATCGGCACGGCCCCGAACCTTGCCGAAAGCTCACTACCGTTTTTAAGTAACATTGATTTGAGCAACATGCCAAGCACAGGTTCTTTAACGCCAAGCCGTCTCTGCATCGCCGGGTTGGTAATACCCGCCTTATAGCCGATAAGTACGCCAAAGTCTTTGCTCAGTTCACCGATAAAAATATTACGTACCGCCCTTGCATGTTCGTAGTCCATACGCGATAGCAAATTAGTTTGAGCAGAGGTTTCCGGGTCTTTTTTGTGGGACGTAACGTCGGTTAAGTCAGGTGAATCGGTTACATAAGATGAGCCGGGGCCGACAGGATATGATTCCGGATCCACCGGGGTCTTTGTGCGGTAGTCCTTAATAAGCATGTTTGCAACTTCTGAGCCTACGGCCCCATGCTGGGCGCAGGCAAATGCGTTGCCATACAAACAAAAAAACACCGACACGAAAAGTATCGGCAACAGGATAAAATCAGGGGTAAGTTTTTTTATAAGAGCAGGCATAATCAACGTTGCAACTATGTTGGATTTTACCCGCATGGCGGGTTTAATACCCCACAACCCGGCTCAGGGGTAGTTCACATATACGGCTAACGGTTTAAAATACTTTTTTGCGTTTAAGAAAGTCCCACCTGTCGACAACGAGTCCGGCGTATTTATTAACCGGGTGCCGCCTTGGCAGAGACTTAAAAGTCAGGTTTCGTCTGATGCCAAGTTTCTTTATCTGGGTTATGATCTCAGGATGTGTCTTGTCCACCATAAGACCCCTTCTAAAGGTCTTGAAGGCAAGGTCTTTCCTGCCTTTTTCCAGATAAATTTTGCCGCCGTTCAAGTATATCTCGGCGTTATAAAATTCTCTTTTCGCAGCCTCGGCGCACATTTTAAGGGCCTCGTCGAATTCCTCCCTTACAATGGCAAGACAAAGGGCGTAACACGACGTGGCTTGCGGCTCGTTTTTATAACATAGGGTCTTCTCAAAAGTAATAAGAGCGCGTCTGTAAAGACCTTTTTTTACAAGGGCTACAGCCTCTTTTGATGCCTCGTGTTTTAAGTCCACTGTCTCCATCATGGCTTCCATTTATGCCTCCGTTTAAGTACCTGAAAGTTTGTGACGTTAAAAAACCGCCAAAGGTTTGTTTCCCCTGGCGGCTCGACTTACTTAACAGGCAAAAACCTGCCTTAGCATCGTGGCTCTGCGCCCCGCCGTTTCCAACGGTTTGCTATGAGACAAGGAAAAAGTCTCTCAATAAGTAAATTATATCGCAAAATCATAAAAAATGCAATACACTAAATATGTCAAGGCCGGAGGCTGATCTAATGCGCAAACGACTTCCGGCACACCTGCGGTGGGCGGATTTGTAAACAGGTTTTTTTGACTGACGGGTCGCTGTAATTAGAATGACTGTTGCATTTTTGCGCCGTGCGCAGCACCTGCGGTGGGCGGATTCCACAAGAGGCTTTTGGACTTAAAGAGCTAAGGTTACACAAATAAATATTGCGCCATTCGGGTTTGCAGCACCTGCGGTGAGCGGATTTGTAAACAGGTTTTTTTTGACTGACGGGTCGCTGTAATTAGAAAGAAATATAATAAACAAAATTCAATCTTGGAGAAAATATTTGTTTAACAACACAAAACCGTTAATCGACTCCGGTGAGCTACGCTCCATCGTAGCGCGCCTTGCCCGTGAAATAGAAAATTCTTATAGATCTGAAACAGTGGAGTCTGAAAACAGGCAACATGCAAATAACCCCGACAACATCAAACCTCCTGTACTTATCTGCGCGCTCAAGGGGGCCTTCGTATTCCACTCAGACCTTGTAAAGGAACTTGACATGCCGCTTGAGGTGGATTTTTTAAAGGCGTCTGCTTACGGAGAAAGGGACGAGCCCACTACTGCGCCTCTGATAACAAAAGACATAGAGACCAACATCGCCGGACGCGACGTAATACTCGTTGAAGACATAATCGATCGCGGCGTAACCCTTGACGTACTTTACTCGCGCCTTAAACAAAAAAGACCCAAAAGCATTGCCCTGTGCGCGTTGCTTGTCAGGGACAGTTATATTAACCGTGAAAAACACTTGCACGTTGACTATGCCGGAAAAATCATTAAAAAAGGTTTTGTGGTCGGCTACGGTATGGACTATAAAGAGAGGTACAGGGAACTTCGGTGCATATACAACATGGACGACCTGGACGGATGATAAGAACAGGGACAAGAAGATGCCACTTCCTACATATATAAAGGAGCTTTCAGACCCGCGCGCCTATCCAACAGGAGTTTTAACTGTAGGCGTTCGTCAGACCCACATATCATATCTTTTTTTCACAGAGGCGTACGTTTACAAGGTAAAAAAACCCGTAGACTTTGGTTTCCTCGACTTTACCACGCTCGAAAAAAGACTCCTGTTCTGCAAAGAAGAAGTAAGGCTTAACAGACGCCTTGCCCCGAAGGTATACCTTGGGGTCGTGCCGATAACCAGGACCGCGCGAGGTTTGAAGGTGGAAGGCAAGGGGGTGCCCGTAGAATACGCGGTAAAGATGAAACGCCTTGACGAGAAACGCATGTTAGACACTCTAATAAAAAACGACCTGGTCACGCCGGAATTAATAAAAACCCTTGGAGAAAAAA
>CBDUXY010000170.1:0-6130 GCA_965371305.1 uncultured bacterium | reverse complement strand
GTGACGATACGTTGGTTAAGTCATAACAAGCGCCAAAGAAGCATTAGACCCGCCATGCAGGCAAGATATGTCTAACTAAAACTACGACGAATCAAGTGACGATACGTTGGTTAAGTCATAACAAGCGCCAAAGAAGCATTAGACCCGCCATGCAGGCAAGATATGTCTAACTAAAACTACGACGAATCAAGTGACGATACGTTGGTTAAGTCATAACAAGCGCCAAAGAAGCATTAGACCCGCCACGCGGGCAAGATATGTCTAACTAAAGCTACGACGTGTCAAGTAACGATACATTGGTTAAATCATAACAAGCGCCAAAGAAGCATTAGACCCGCCACGCGGGTTTTAGAGAGAGAAAGAGCTAAAATATCTTAAAACACCAATTCACCTTAAAACAAGCGAGGTTCAGATGGCAGGCACAATAGCCGAGAACATGGCAAGTGTTTTTTACAGGATTGAACGAGCCGCAAAGAAATCCGGCCGGGTACCTTCCGAGATAACCCTTGTTGTGGCGTCAAAAACCGTTGAACCAAAACGCATTAAAGAAGCTATAAAGGCAGGGGGCAGGGTGTTTGGCGAGAACTACATCCAGGAAGCCAGGGAAAAGAGCGACAAGGTCAAGAAAAAGTCCATTAGCTGGCACTTTATCGGACACCTCCAGAAAAATAAGGTAAAACACGCGCTTGAACTTTTCGACATCATAGAGACAATCGACACTTTTGCGCTTGCAAAGGAAGTATCCAAAAAAGCTAAAGAACCGGTAGACGTACTTATCGAGGTAAACATTGCCGGTGAAAAAACAAAATCAGGGGTAAGCTCAAAAGACGTCACTGGACTCGTGCGAAAGGTTGCCAAACTTAAAAATATAAACATCAAGGGCCTCATGGCAATTCCCCCGTACCATGAGAACAAAGAGCACTCAAGACCCTACTTTATTACGCTTCGCAGGTTGGCCGAGCGCATTAATAAAGAAAGGATCCCGGGTGTCGGCATGCATGCACTCTCTATTGGCATGAGCGACGACTTTGAGGTCGCAATCGAAGAAGGGGCCACAATCATAAGGGTGGGAAGAGCTATTTTCGGTGAAAGACCGAAAAAAGAAGAAACGACGGAAGAACCAAAGGCTGAAACAAAAAAGCCAGCCAAAACTAAATCCACGGCAAAAAAACCGGTAGCGGCAAAACCTGCCTCAAAAACAAAAACAGTCGCTAAAAAAGCAGCCACGCCTAAGGCAAAGGCAAAAGTTGCAGCTAAACCAAAGGCCAAAAAAGCAGCAACATCTGCAAAAGCCGCCAAAGGGGAAACAGCCGCAACTACAAAGAAGCCGGCCACCAAAAAGGCCGCCAAAGGGAAGAAAACAGCCGTAACTGCAAAAAAGCCAGCCGCAAAGAAGACCACCGCACCAAAAAAAGCAACTGTCAAGACAGCAGCCAAAAAAGCCGTTGCCAAAAAACCCGCCTCCGGGACTAAAACAAGCGCGAAGAAAACTACCACAAAAAAAGCTGCGCCTAAAAAGAGCTAAGCGCCTTGCTGACGAAAAAGACCATAGGCTTAATAGGCGCAGGCAACATGGCCGAGGCCCTTATAAAGGGCCTTATTGGTTCAAAGCTTGTCAGCCCCGGTCAAATTGTCGCAAGCGACATGAAGCGTGACAGGCTCCTGCATCTGGCCGAGACCTATGAGATAAAGGTCTTTAATAAAAACTACGAAGTTGCACAAAATTCTGATATCATATTTCTATCGGTCAAACCAAATGACCTTGCAACCATACTCTGCAACATTGCCGCGGACATTACTCCTGAGAAACTCTTAATCTCAATTGCCGCGGGCAAAACCACAGACACCATACAGAGTTCACTTAAAAAAGGCGGCCTTACCAGGCCAGCCTCTATCATCAGGGCCATGCCCAACACACCGGCCCTGGTCGGAGAGGGCACAATCGGCGTTTACCGCTCCGAGGGTGTAACGGACGTTGAGTTCATGATAGCAACGACCATACTCAGCGCCATAGGCGAGGTGTTTGAGTTTACCGACGAGGACAACATGAACGCCGTAACAGGACTTAGCGGGAGCGGTCCGGCCTACGTGTTTTTATTTATTGAGGCCCTTGCCGAGGCAGGAGCAGCGTGCGGCATAGGTAAAGAAGACGCCCTGAGCATGGCACTTAAAACAACTCTCGGGGCTGCCCGGCTTGCAAGCGAGAGCACAGAAGACCTCGGAGAGTTAATAGCGCGGGTGTCTTCTCCCGGAGGGACTACAGTCGAGGGACTTAAAGCCCTTAATGACGCCGACTTAAAAGGCATCATAGCAAGTGCGGTAGAAGCCGCCACAAGACGCTCAAAAGAACTATCGGAATAATGCTCCCCGGGCTTTAGCCCGGGGCTCCCATGTTTCCCCTCCCTTGATGGGAGGGGACTAAAGGGAGGGTGAAAATCAGCTTCGCACCGAGCGACCACTCAACATCCAGATTAAAAAGTTCGGAGTTTTCTGGTTGAGTTTATAACAACAACGACAATGTTTTTTGCATTATCCGAAGTTTCATAAAATCGGAAAATCGGAAAACAGAAAATTTGAGAACCAGAGGGAGAGTCAAGCTAATATGTTTATAATATCAAGGTTCCTCGAGGCCTTTGCAACAGTACTTTCGATGGTGCTGATGGCTTACATGTGGATAATCATAATCCGCGCGCTTATATCCTGGGTCAACCCTGACCCGTACAACCCTGTCGTCCAGTTCCTGAACAAGGCGACCGAGCCCGTGTTGTGGCGCGTTAGAAAACGCCTTCCCTACCTGGGAGGCTTTGACATTTCCCCGTTAATAGTTATACTGATAATATATTTTCTCCAGATATTCCTTATAGGCATCATACGCGACGTCGCGGCACAGCTCAGAATGTCATATATGTAGCACCTGCGGTGGGCAAATTTAGCAACTGGCTTTTAAATCTACGGCGCTAAGAACACACAATAAATATTACACCATTGGTCGTGCGCAGCACAAGGAGGCAACTCATGGGCATTACACCGATAGAACTTAAAGAATATAAGATCAGGGTTAACAAGCTTGGCGGCAACAACAGAGACGACGTCGAGGCCTTTAAAGAGCTTTCCGTAGAAGCCCTTACCGAGACACAAAAGGATTTTAACAAACTCAAAGAAAAATACAAGGGCGCGATCATCAAGCTAAGAGAGCATGAAAAGCGCGAGGCCGTATTAAAGGACACCATCACCACGGCCCAGAAAATGGTCGATACCCTTAAAAATAACGCCATGAAGGAAGCAGAGCTGATTATAGTCGATGCCAGGCACAAGGCGGAACAGATTAACGGGCAGGCACAAAAACGCGCAGCAGAGATCTTAAACGAGATACAGGGACTTAAAAGGCAAAGGCTTGAGTTTGAGAGCTCCCTTAAGGCTTTACTCGAGTACCACCAGAGCCTGCTCGATATAGAAAAGAAAGAAGCAGGGTATAAAGACCGGCAAGTTGAAAAGATAAAGATATTTCCCAAGTAGTTTCTTGATATTACCGTCCAGTTATTACAAAACAACATGCCGGGTAAGGTCATGGTAGTGAAAAAATCTCCCATCCAGGAGTCCCCGGCTTTTTTAAGCGAGTCCGGCGGCTCTGTCCTCATAAGCGTCGTTGTGCAGCCCCGCTCCTCTACCAACGAGCTGCGTTACTTTATCGCCGGCACACGCGCGCCTGCGATAAAAATAAAACTCACGTCTGCTCCTGTCGACGGCCAGGCCAACAAATCACTGATCGCCTTCCTTTCAAAAACATTCAAGATAAAAAAATCAGCCATTACAATTAAACAAGGCGCAACCGGAAGAAAAAAACTCATTCAAATCGACGGTATCGGGTTGGAACAGGCCACGGCCTTGATTCTGGAAAAAGTACCATGCGAGCTTAAGGATAATAAATAACAACTTCTAATAAATTCCAGGAAGAACGACCAACTTTCATGAATTATAATAAAAAAAATTACTTTAGAAAAATATTTTTTTACAAACACAAACTAACTCGCTTGCCCCTACCCCGGCCCTTGCCAACAAGAGCGCTAATGGCCACCACCCTTGGTCTGGCGCTTTCCGTGTTCTTCATCTTTTGCTTGCAACTTGGCCCCTTTGCCTTTGCAGCAAACGCCGGCTTCACAAACAAACTTACCGCCTCGCACCCGGCCCCGGGGGATCAGTTCGGTTACTCGGTTGCCATAAACAATGAGACCAAAAGAGCGGTCATAGGGGCATACAAAAGACGTATCCCCGGCGCCAAGGCAAGTACTCAGCATAGTCAGGGACCGGGCGCGGCCTATATATTCAAGTCTGACACTAACGGGTTAAGTTGGCAACAAGAGGCAATAATAACCGCCTCTGACGCCAGGGCCGGAGATTACTTCGGCTCGGCAGTTGCCATGAGCGCCGATGTAGTAGTTGTCGGCGCTTTCCAAAACGACGACAAGGGGAAAAATTCCGGCGCTGTCTATATTTTTCGCCTTAAAGACGGGCAGTGGCATGAGGAAACAAAACTCACCGCCTCGGACACGGCAGAAGGAGACCTGTTCGGGCTTGCCGTTGCTATCGACAGGAGCGGCAATACAGTGGTCGTCGGGGCAAGGTGGGACGACGACCATGGAGAGCGCTCCGGCTCTGCTTACGTGTTCCGTTATAACAAAAAGGCGTGGCGGGAAGAGGGTAAGCTCACTGCCTCGGACGCGGCCGAAGGAGATTTTTTCGGAAACTCGGTTGCCATAGACAATGACACGATTATAGTCGGGGCAAGGCTAAATGACGGGGCGAGCGGAGAGATCGACGACGCCAGCAATGAAAACTCCGGCTCTGCCTACGTGTTTCGCCGCTCGGGCAAGACGTGGGTCGAAGAGGCGAAACTCACAGCCCCGCCCCACGCACATATGGAAGAGGACTACTTCGGCCACTCGGTGGACGTTAATGGCGACATTATAATTGTCGGGGCAAGGTACGACGACCTGGCCACTAAAAAGGCAGGGGCAGCCTACGTGTATCGGTTTAAGGGCAAATCATGGCAGCTCGAAGCCGTGCTTACGGCCTCGGACGCGGTCAGTAGAGGGCTTTTCGGCTGGTCCGTTTCTGTTGAAACGCCTGCTCGCGCGGCGTTGGGTGACACAATTCCTGAAAACAGCGCCCTTGTCCTTATAGGCGCGTACGGCGACTCTGAAGACGGAACCGACTCAGGCTCTGCATACGTGTTTCGTTATAACGGCGAAGACTGGCAGGAGCAGGCCAAGATCACACTTCCCGGCGCAAAGGCAAACGACCACTTCGCCGAATCTTCGGCCCTCTCCGGCTCTCTTGCAGTCATATCCGCCCACAACCACGATATAACCGGGAAGGACTCCGGCGCCGTGCTTTTTTTGAATATAATCGAACAAGACCATGACGGTGACGGATTTATAAATAAAACAGACAACTGTCCGGGGATATTCAACCCTGAACAAAAAGATGCTGACTCAGACAAAACAGGCGACAAATGCGACCAGGACGTAGACGGCGATAATGTCAGCAACCATGACGACAACTGCCCTTTTATGTCAAACAAAAAACAGGCGGACCTGGACGGCGACCAGATTGGAGATATCTGCGACAACGACGCGGACGGCGACGGGTACGAAAAATTTGAAGACTGTAACGACACGGACGATTCATTCCACCCCGGCGCAACCGACGTTAACGGCGACGGCATAGACCAGGACTGCAACGGCTACGACCTGAGCATTACAATAAAGAGTGCAGTCTACGACTCGCGCAAAGACTGGTTCACGGTCATCGCCACAAGCAAGCTTAAGGGAAAAGCAGGGTTGAAGATCGAAGGTTTCGGCCCCATGATATGGAAAGGCCGCAAGTGGAAGATGCGCAAGATGCGTTCCGGCCCGGTGCCGAGCCTCATCACCGTATGCGGCATAGAGGGCTGCGAATATGCTTATATAACCAGAAAATAAACACGAGATAGCTATATATTTGGCAACCACACAAACAAATCAGGTCAAACAGTAGTTACCTAAACAATACTCTAAAACCTACACTACTCACAATGTAATACTTGACACGTAGTGTTTAGCACACTAAAATATAAATACTTAAAATATTT
>CBDUXY010000169.1:0-6143 GCA_965371305.1 uncultured bacterium | reverse complement strand
ACCCACCCAAGCAAATCGTCACTCAACTTTACTCTGGACAGGGCTGGTTTCAGGCCTTTTTCTTTTCCATCATCATCACTTTTTCACTTAAGTAACAACACAGCAAACCGTAACCGTATAAAAACAATGGTTTATTTTATTTATATCTTCATATTTTAAAAAAAATAGTATTATTAGTTCCAATTACAAAAGTTTTGTGGTATGATTAGTTCTAATTTGATGAATTTTGTGGTGTGTTTAGTTTCAATTTCACGCTGTTAGCTTCACAAATTTAAACTTTGAATAAAATAGTTGCTTTTTCGTATAGAGGAAAAAGCGTAATATATTCTTACACTTAAGTATATTTTTTGCAATAAATTAGCCAAAAAAAGCAAAAAGATTCCCCAAGGCTACCGACGAAGATAACAAGGAATCTTTCTGCTTTGCAGACGAAGGAATATTATTACCCTCGTACATGCTTGGACAGGTTTTTTTTTAACTCGCCCAAGTTCTTATACCAATAAATAATTATCGATATTGATTATTATACAACCAATAATGATTATATGTCAACATAATTTTTCTATTGTGAGCAAAAAAAATTCAAAAAAATATCCTGAACTTGGTAGCAGAATAAATCAAGTCATTATTTTTTCAGGAAAAAATAAAGGCGAATTTGCTCAAGAGATCGGGGTAAAACCACAAAATCTTAGCCGCTGGCTTAAGGGTGAAGTTGCCCCCCAATATGAATTTATGCTCAAAATTGGCAAATTAACCCCACGTTCTTTTGACTGGCTTCTTACGGGAGAAGAAAAATCATATGAAATGTCTACAGTTAATGATGTTGAAAGACTCGTAGTTATTTTAAAAAACCCGGATGTTTCCCGTCTAATCTGGGATTTCTTTAAAACTATAAATATAAATTAGACATTACTCATAATTGCATTTAGAACCAAAGCTTTCCATTACCAATCAAGCATTCAGCAAAGGAGGTTTATAACACTATTTGAATATATACAAATAAATCTAACTAATTCCCATCCTGTTCAACCTTGTGCCATAAGGCATGTAAGGCTGATATTTCAAATTAATCTCAATGACGAGGTGCGAAATGTTTTGGAGATTGGAGACCACCTCGGGAGCCTATAAAAGTCAGCTGTGTTAAAAACTTTCACGGCAACACCTCACAACCGGTCTTTGATTGATATTAAAAAAAAGACGCACCCTGCAACCAGGAGGAAAATGCCATGAAAATGAACATCGCAACAAAACTTATTGGATCTTTTTTAATTGTTGTAACCCTGGTAGTAGTTTTAGGAGTAGTGTCTTATACGAGTCTTCAACACCTGCGTGAAGACGCTGAGGAGATAGCTTTCGACGCAGACTACGAGGAGCTGATTCTGCGGACGGAAATAGCTCTGATAATGCTGCAGGATACATTTACAGAGAGCGCCCTGACACATGAACACAACACAAAACGCATTGAAGAACTGGAAAAAGAATTCACAAAAGATCTGGAAGAGCTTAAAGGTATGGCCCGTACTGAGGTAGACAAGGAAGCCCTGGAAGAAATTGAAGAATTATACAAAAAATCCATAGATCACGGCGAACAGATGGTTATTGCCTATAGTACAGGGCGCGCCGTCGAAAGGCACGAACTCCTGGATATATTCGACAAGGAAATCGAAGAAGCAGAGGCCCTTCTGGACAAGATAGAACATGGTGCGGCGCAGTTAGCACATGAAACACTTCTTGACGCACAAAATACAGCAAGCAGCAGAGAGATGCTGGCAATAATACTTACTCTGATAATTGCAATCGCATCCTTCATAATTGCCATACTTATAGCAAGGGCCATATCAACACCTGTTAAAATAGTGGCCGCGGCTGCAAAAAAGATTTCCGAAGGTGACCTTGACGTGGAGGTCAATGTAAAAACCAAAGATGAAATAGGGCAGATGGCAAAAACATTCGGGGAGATGGTTGAGTATCTTAAAAACATAGCAGGAAAAGCCGATGCAATAGAACAAGGAGACCTGTCAGTTGAGGTAACGCCAAAGAGTGAAAAAGACGTGCTTGGAAACGCCTTTAAAAATATGACCTCATACTTAAAAGGCATGGCCGTAACGGCAGATTCCATTGAACAGGGAGATCTCTCCGCCCTGGTTACGCCAAAGAGTGAAAAAGACGTACTTGGGAACGCATTTAAAAATATGATTGTTTACCTCCGGGGCATGGCCGAAACCGCAAACTCCATAGAACAGGGAGACCTTAACGTACAGGTCAACCCAAAAAGTAACGACGACGAGCTTGGCAATGCCTTCAAAAACATGACAACTTACCTGAAGAGCATGGCTGAAATAGCAGACTCAATTGAGCAAGGCGACCTGTCGGTTGAGGTTTTACCAAAATCACAAAAAGACGTGCTTGGGAACGCATTTAAGAATATGACCGCGTACTTGAAAGGCATGGCACACACTGCTGAGGCCATTGCCGAGGGAGACTTAAGACAAGACGTAACGCCAAACACCGACAAAGATGTTCTTGGCAAGGCGTTCCAGAGTATGGTAGAAGGGCTCAGAGATATAATAGGGCAGGTAAGAGAAGGAGCCGAACAGATAACTTCGGCCTCGACCCAAATTGCAGCCACAAGCGAACAAACAAGCACCAGCGGAGAATCCGCCTCTACAGCAGTTGAGGAGATGACCGCCACAATGCACGAGATGAGCGCTAACATTCAAAACGTCACAAAAAACATTCAAGCCCAGTCCTCATCCGTAACACAAACTTCTACTTCCATAGAACAACTTATAACCACTATCCAGAAAGTAGCGGAAAACGCCCAGAAACTGGTCAATATATCTAAACAGAGCGCTGATATGGTAACAATTGGTAAAGACGCGGTAAACCGTTCTACAGAAGGAGTACGCAACATCACAGACGTAATGAACGCATCTGCAACCACTATCACGCAGCTTGGAGAAAGAGCCAACGACATCGGCAAGATAATTGAGGTCATAGATGACATAGCAGAGCAGACAAACCTGCTTGCATTAAATGCTGCAATCGAGGCGGCAAGAGCAGGCGAGCACGGCATGGGTTTTGCGGTCGTTGCCGACGAAGTAAGAAAACTTGCAGAACGCTCGGCACAAAGCACTGGTGAGATATCGGACCTTATCTACGGCATTCAAAAAGAAACCAACGGAGCCGTAAAGGACGTTGAAAAAAATGTCCTGGTAGTTGAGGACGCACTCAAACTATCCGCAGAAGTCGACGTGTCACTTCAAAAAATAGACAATTCCGTCTCTGAAGTCTCCAAATACTCTCAAGAGATAGGGGCATCCACGGCCGAACAGGCAGGAGGCTGCGAGCAGATCACCAAGGCCATAAATACGCTTAATGAAGTTACCCAGGAAATCAGCGCCTCAAGTGCCGAACAGAGCTCAGGCGCGGAAGAAGTTGTACGCGGTATTGAAAAGCTCCGCGAACTGGTCCAGGAGAACGCTTCAAGCGCAAGTGAGCTTGCTTCATCTTCGCAACAAATGTCAAGACAGGCCGAGTCCCTTAACCAGTCATCACTCAGGTTTACCCTTAAAGAGAATGCCTTTAACGGACAGCAACAAATGACTGACAAAAAAGACACTAAGAAACACATAGATAATAATGTTATTGATCTTCCTGACATATCCAACTAAGACTTTTGGCTATAGCCTCCGTCCGCTTTATCTTGTAAAACTTTTAAGCGGGCGGAGGATTTGTCAGGCCTATACTTTTTTGAATACTTTCTTCGTACTTAAATATTAACTCCTCACTCCACTCTATTACCAAAAACGTCATACACCGAAAACTTATTAAAACAATCACTTGTTTGGCTATTTTTCCTTTTAAAAAAAAATTAAAAATAAATAGTTTTAGTTGTTCCAATTTTAAGAGACTTGTGGTATCATTTGTTCTAATTTAAAACTTTTAATCACAATCAAAACACTATAACTACATAAAAAATAAGATTTAGACAATCATCTCTAAATATAGCCTCAAAGGAGAGTGTCAGTATGAGTTGGTTTGGTAATCTTAAGATCCGCAGCAAGCTCGCATTAATGCTTTTTTTCCCAATACTTGGTCTTGCAATATTCTCGTACTTCAATCTGAAGGAAAAGTCCATACAGGTCAATGAGATGACAAGCATCCAGAATCAATCGGGACTTGCCGTCAAGATAAGTTCGCTTGTGCATGAGACACAAAAGGAACGTGGAGCAACGGCGCTGTACCTTGGCAGCAAGGGGACGAAGTTTGTCACTGAACTCTCAAATCAACGGGACTCAACCGACAAAAGGATAAAAGAACTCAAGGCCTTTCTTTCTACGTTCAATGCCTCCCTGTACGGAGATGATTTTGAAGAAGAACTTGACTCTGCCTTAAACCAGATGGGGCAGCTCCAACAAAAACGAGAAGCCGTGAGCTCAATGGAGTTGTCTACCGCCAAGGCCATTGCCTACTACACGAAAATGAATGGCACCTATCTTCACATCATCTCACGCATGGCAAAGCTGAGTTCGGAAGCAGAACTCTCCACCCTTATCGCCGCCTACGTGAACTTCCTGCTCGGCAAGGAAAGGGCAGGTATAGAAAGGGCCGTGCTCAGCAACACCTTTGCAAGAGACAACTTCGGCAAAGGGATGTTCAACAAATTCAGTACCCTTGTTACGGAACAAAACACCTATGCAAGGGTATTCCTTGCCCTTGCCGACCAGAATGGACAGGACTATTACAACACCAAGCTGCGCGGCAAATACATCGCGGAAGTCGACAGGATGCGCGGCGTTGCCTATAACAACTCAATAACAGGAAACTTCGGAATTGACCCTGAATATTGGTTCGAGACCATAACCGGCAAGATTAATCTGTTAAAAGATGTAGAAAACTTCCTCAGCAAAGACCTGAACGCCAAAGCGCTTGCCCATAAAAACAGCGCAAACAGGGCATATATGTTTTTTATTATCCTTGCTCTCGTCCTGGCGGCATTGGCTGTAATCCTTGCACTTTTTATCATGCAGAGCATCACTCGTCCCTTAAGCAACATGGCGCTTGCTTCCGAAAAAATTGCAAAAGGAGACCTGGACGTTTCCATACCCCTTACTTCAAAGGACGAAGTCGGCAAACTTGCCGGGGGGTTTCGCAACATGATCGGTTATTTAAACGATATGGCGCGATGCGCAGACTCCATTAAGGAAGGTGATTTGAGCATCACTGTAAAGCCTAAGTCGGACAAAGACGTGCTTGGGAATTCATTTCAAGGCATGACAGAGTATCTTAAATCAATGGCCCAGACAGCCAACTCATTTGAACAGGGCGACCTGTCGGTCGTGGTTAACGTCCGGAGCGAAAAAGACGTGCTTGGAAACGCCTTCAAGAACATGGCAAACTATATGCGCGATATGGCCCATATTGCCGACTCAATTGAGCAGGGAGACCTGTCGGTGGTCGTAGAGCCAAAGAACGAAAAAGACGTACTCGGAAACGCCTTTAAGAACATGACTGAATATCTTAAAGCAATGGCCAGTGTCGCAGACTCAATCGAGCAGGGAGACCTTTCCTTCCGAGTCGATGTAAAATCAGAAAAAGACGTGCTTGGAAACGCCTTCAGGAACATGGCCAACTACTTCAGGGACCTGTCCGTCACGGCCGAGACCATAGCAAAAGGCGACCTCAGGGCCGACGTCAGACCAAACAGCGACAAAGACGTACTTGGCAAATCGTTCCTTAACATGGTCAAAGGTTTGCGTTATATTATAAGCCAGGTCAGGACTGGGTCCGAACAGATTGCCGCAGCCTCAAACGAAGTAGCAAGTACGAGCGAAGATACAAGTAGAAGCAGCGAATCTGCAGCCGCGGCTGTCGAAGAGATAACCGCTACCATGCACCAGATGAGTTCCAACATTCAAAACGTCAGCAAAAATATCGAAAGCCAGGCGTCAAGCGTCACCCAGACGTCAACGTCCATAGAAGAGTTAATATCCACAATTCAAAGAGTGGCTGAAAATGCCCAGAGACTTGTCGACATTTCCGCCCAGAGTGCCGAGATGGTCAGCTTCGGCAAGGACGCGGTTGACCGTTCCACGGAAGGGGTCAAAAACATCACCGAGGTAATGAACGCCTCGGCCTGG
>CBDUXY010000168.1:0-6282 GCA_965371305.1 uncultured bacterium | reverse complement strand
GTTAGGCAGGCTCAGGGGCATCCTGCTTTGTTTGTTTGTTTCGGCACTGCTTGCTCTGCCCGGGTGCGCTACCAAGAGCGCTACGGTAGAGGAGGCCATGTCGCCGCCACTTGCAGGGCAGGAAACGAAAAACCTTGTAGAGTTGATAAGCGTTGTAGGTAGCGGCAACGAGGTGCTGATTGAGACAAGCGACTCCATTAAGTATACAGCATTTAGCCTTGTCAGTCCTCCAAGGGTTATTCTGGACCTGCCGGGCGTTACCATAAGCGAGCAGGTAGAAGCTCTTCTGAACGTAAATAACGATTTTATAACGGATATAGTAAGCTCCACGTACGGCGAGGGGAGCGATACAATTTCAAGGATCGATATTGGGCTTAAAGATAATACTCCGTATGTTGTTAAGGTAGGCGAGGGCAATTTGTTGGTAGAGCTTCTTGCCCAGGGGCAGAGTCCGAGTGCCAGGGCGTCAGGGGTGGAAGAGGAGGTGCTTGACGAAGAGGATGAGTCGGTCGAAGTTGCCGAGGTTGAAGATGCCTGGGAAGAGCAATTGGATAGTCTGGATGAAGAGGTGGCGCTTGAAGAAGTTGAAGATGTTGAAGTTGAAGATTATGATGCTGAGTCAGCTGTACCGGCACTCAATATTATTGACGTAATCGCCTCCGAGCAAGGAGATTTAACCGTAGTAAAGATTGTCGGGGACGGTAAGATTGAAAATTACAATAGTTTTGCCCTTGACGACCCGTCAAGGATTGTTGTGGATGTATGGAACGTTGGGTCAGCACTTGATACCAAGGCCGTTGACGTAGACAGTGTGCTTGTAGACAGGGCCAGGATAGGTACGCATCCTGATAAGACGCGCCTTGTGTTTGACTCTTCACTTGATGTGGTTCCTTTTTATAATGTAGCAAAAAAAGCCGGCTCGCTTGTTGTTACCTTCAGTGCTGTCGAGCTTGAAGCTCTGTTGCAAGAGGTGAGTGACGAAACAAGCTTCATTGAGCCGGAACTCGAAGTGGCCCCGGAAGCTGATTTTGCCGGGGAATTTGATGAGGAAGAGGAACTTGAGGAAGCTATTTTTGATGAAGAAGAATTTGAAGAGGTAGAAGAAGCAGTAGAAGAAGAGACCCTGGCGGCGGACATGGAGGAAGGTACGGAAGAGGACGCGTTAGCCGTTGTTGATGAGGAAGAACTTTTTGATGAAGTCTCTGATGAGGAGGAGTACGGCGCCGTTGAAGAAGAGGTGGCGGAAGAGGTTTTTGAGGAGGAGCAGAGCATAGAGGTGCAGCTTACGAAGGTTACCGACGTTTCTTTCATGAAGTTCGCCGACAAGGGAAGGCTTAGCATATCTAATTCAGCCATGCCCGAGTACAGGGTGGATGAATCCACCGACGGCCTGGTCGTTGCCATAGACCTTAAAGACGCAACCATCCCTGAGGAACTCATGATGACGCTTGATGCAAGCGAACTCGACACACCTGTTATGAGTGTGAGTTCGTATCAGGCAACCAGCGGGCCTCTAAATGTCGTACGCCTGCTTGTCAGGCTCAAGGAAAAGACAGCTTATAATGTACAGGTTGACGGAAGCGGTACTATCAACGTCGACTTTCTGCTTGAATTCGAGACAGGAGAGACGGCAGGGGTGTTTCCGGATGAAGAAGTAGTGACAAGTTTAATCGATGTTTCCAAGTATGATGGGCAGCAGAAGATGAGCATAGACATGGTGAATGTCCATGTCGTCGATATACTGAAGTTGCTTGCGGAAATAAGCGAGTTGAATATTATTGCCTCTGACTCCGTAAGCGGTTCGGTAACGCTCAGGCTCAAGGACGTGCCATGGGGGCAGGTGTTTGATCTGGTGCTTTTGACAAAGGGGCTCGGGAAGATTACGGAAGGCAACATAGTCAGGGTTGCACCGATGGATGATATTCGAGACGAAATAGAGGCGGCACTTGCCGCGCAGAAAGCAACTGAGAAGCTTGAGGATTTGAAAACGGTATATCTCAGGATAAATTACGATAAAGCTCTGACGCTTGCTCCTCAGATAGCAGCAGTTTTGTCAGACCGTGGCACCATTATGGTGCATGAACCGACCAACACCCTTGTTGTTAAGGACGTGCGGTCGGCAATTGTGGATGCCAAGTCATATATAAAAATGGTCGATATCCCCATACCGCAAGTGCTGATAGAGGCAAGGATTGTCGAGGCAGAGACGAGTTTTGCAAGAGACCTGGGAATTCAGTGGGGTATAGATGCCAACACGTCTGGACCAAAGATACAAACTACTACGTTTGGTAGTTCCGAACAGTTTGGGCAGATAGCGCCATGGTCAAGTATTCAGACTTTTGAACACGTTGGTGGTGGTGTTAATATGGTGGAGAAGGCCGGAGACGAAGATAATCCGCTGTTAGCCAGAGGTGGTGTAACAAATTATGCTGTCAACTTGCCGGCAAGCGGTATAGCCGGTCCTCTCGGAGGTCTTGGCTTTATACTTGGCAAGACAGGCGCCAATCCCATGATACTTGACTTAAGGATTACGGCAGGTGAGGCGCAAGGTCTTGTCAAGACCATTTCAAGGCCGAGAATTGTTACCATGAACAATAAAGAGGCCAAGATTCAGCAGGGTGAGTCCATACCGTTTGAGACGACGTCATCAAGCGGTACAGAGACAGCTTTTATTGATGCAAACCTGAGTCTTACGGTTACGCCGCAAATAACTCCGGACGGCAGCGTGCTTATGGCGATAAAGGCAAGCCGTAATTCCATAGGTAGTTTCCGTTCCTCAAGAGGTGAGCCGAGTATAAACAAGAAAGAGGCATTTACCAATGTGCTTGTCAAGGATGGCGAGACAACCGTAATGGGTGGTATCATTATCTCGGATACGAGCAATACCAGTGCGGGCATACCATTTTTGATGAACATACCGGTGCTTGGCTGGATGTTCAAGAGCAAGTCAATTTCCGACTCGCAAAAGGAACTCCTTATATTCATCACACCGACCATTTTAAAGGATGAGACCGCGGGGTAGCAACAGATGTTTCTCCTCGAAAAATGCATCCCCGAAATAGGGGGTGCATTTTTTTTCATCAAACAGGACTGTGCAATTATTTAGTCTGGAATAAATACCGCTTTGAGCGCTTTAAAATGTGTTATGGTGAACTTGACCGGAACATTTTAAGAAAGGAGCTTTGAACAATGCCTCAGGTTTTAAGATATCTTACATCAGGGGAATCTCACGGAAAGCTCCTTACTGCCGTAGTTGACGGTATGCCGTCAGGATTGTCCATTTCGTCTGAATCTATAGACAGGCAGCTTGCCAGACGCCAGAGGGGTTACGGCAGGGGTGGCAGGATGGCTATTGAGACCGATACGGTCGAGATAACCTCGGGCATCAGGCATGGTAAAACCCTTGGCTCCCCCGTAACGCTGCTTGTCAGGAACAAGGACTGGGAGAACTGGACCGAGATAATGTCTTGCGATGCCCGCCCGCCTTCTGTCAGGGCCGAAGCGCGGGTTACGCGTCCACGCCCTGGTCATGCCGACCTCACCGGGCTTCTTAAATACGACTCAACTGACATTCGAAACATACTTGAACGCTCAAGCGCGAGGGAGACTGCCGCAAGGGTGGCTGCAGGCTCGGTTGCTCGCGCGCTTCTTTGCGAGTTCGGCATAGAGATCTTCAGTTTTGTTGTGGAGATAGGCGGGGTTCGCTGCAAGCTGCCTCTTGCCTGCGACCCAAAGGAGCTTTTCACCCGTGCCGAGCTCTCTGAGGTGAGGTGTCCGGGAAAGTCGGCAAGTACGAGGATGAAGACTGCTATAAGGACTGCCAAAGAAAAAGGTGACAGTCTTGGAGGCCTTTTTGAAGTTATTGCTACGGGTGTGCCTCCGGGGCTTGGCAGTCACACGCAGTGGGACCGTAAGCTTGACGCAAGGCTGGCGATGGCTGCAATGAGCATACAGGCTATAAAGTCTGTTGAGGTCGGCATGGGCCGGCTTGTCGCTTCAACTCCCGGCTCAAAAGTGCACGATGAAATATACTACGGCGACACTGGCAGCCGGGCTGCCTTCTGGCCGCTTAAGAAGAATTACTTCAGGAAGACCAACAACGCAGGCGGTATTGAGGGGGGGATGAGCAACGGTGAGCCTATTGTTATCAGGGCTGCGATGAAGCCCATACCGACACTCTACAAACCGCTCAATTCCGTTGATATAGAGACCAAGGAAACGTTCAAGGCAAGTGTGGAGAGAAGCGACGCCTGCGCCGTTCCAGCGGCAAGCGTGGTTGCTGAATCAGCCATCGCCTTTGAGCTCGCCTGCGCCTTTCTTGAAAAGTTCGGCGGTGACAGCATAACCGAGATAAAGAGGAACTACAGGGGATACTTAAAGCAGCTCCAGAGGCGTTAGGCATATGAACCTGGTTTTAACCGGATTTATGGGCACCGGGAAGTCTTCTGTGGCAAGGGAGCTTGCTCGCAGACTCGGGCTTAAGTTTGTTGACACGGACAGCCTTGTCAGGGACGCGGCAGGGCTGAGAATACCGGAAATATTCACTCGCCACGGAGAAGCTTACTTCAGGAGGCTTGAAAAAGAGGCGGTAGATAAGGTGGTATCCACAATGGACCGGGTTGCGCTGGCAACCGGAGGCGGCACGGTCGTTGACGACGCAAGCAGGGAGAAGTTAAAGTCCTGGGGTACGGTGATTTGCCTTGCCGCGTCGCTTGATACAATATTAAAAAGGGTTGGCGCGGGTAAGGGCAGACCGCTTGCCGGAGGAATGGCTGGTGCTGAGTCAGAAAAAGAAAAAAGACAGGATGAGCAAAGGCATTCGCTTGAAGTGCTGTTAAAGCAAAGGAAGCAGGCATACGAGGACTCTGACTTGTTGATTGATACGACAGCTAAGAGTGTTTCAATGATAGCGGACGAGGTGGAAAAATTCCTTTCGCAAAGGAGCCTGTAAATAGGGCTGCTACCTGCACAAAGGAAACCAGGAGATTATGAGCAGGATAAAAGTTGTACTTGATACCGGCACGCCTCCGTCCTTAACGACGGAGGCATTAACCGGCAGGTCCTATGAAATAGTCATAGAGCGAGGCGTGCTTGATAGAGTAGGTGAAGAGATGAAGGCCCTCAACCTCTCCCCGCGTTCGGCTATTATTACCAACCCCACTGTATCTGCCCTTTATCTGGAAAGGCTTCTCACGTCCCTCAGACAGGCCGGGTTCGACCCGATAGTCGTTGAGATGCCCGATGGCGAGCAGTATAAAACCCTGACCACCGCAAGCCGTATTTTCGACCGCTTGATAGAGGAGCGTATGGAGAGGGGTTCGCCGGTGATAGCCCTTGGCGGCGGTGTTGTGGGCGACGTTGCCGGATATGTTGCAGCTTGCCTGCTTCGTGGCGTTCCTTTTGTGCAGGTACCGACAACTCTGCTCGCTCAGGTCGATAGTTCGGTTGGAGGGAAGACCGGGGTTAACCATCCGCTTGGTAAGAACCTTATCGGAGCCTTTTACCAGCCGCGTGCCGTGTTTACGGACCCTGATTTATTAAAGACACTTGATAAAAGAGAGTTGCTCGCAGGGCTTGCCGAGATCGTTAAATACGGGGTTATCCGGGACGAAGATTTTTTTGTATTTCTTGAGCAAAATACAGGCGAGCTCCTGGGGCTTGGAGAGGCGGTAATTGAGGCAATAGAGCGCTCCTGCTTGTGCAAGGCGGATGTTGTCGGCGCCGACGAGAGGGAGCAGGGGATTAGAAGTATTCTTAACTACGGACATACTTTTGGCCATGCCATAGAGGCCGTGACGAATTACAAGACCTTTAAACACGGTGAGGCCGTCTCTATCGGCATGGTGATGGCTGCCGAGTTTTCGGCCTCTATTGGTTTATGCGGCGCGAATGAGGGGCAAAGGGTAAAGGCACTGTTAGAGGGGTTTGGCCTGCCTGTACAATGTCCGGGGTATTCACCGGACAAACTGTGGCAGGCAATGCGTCTTGATAAGAAAGTCCTGGCAGGAGAGGTGCGCTTCGTGTTGCTTGAGAAAATTGGAAAGGTAGTTATGAGGGAAGCAGGAGAGCAAGAGATGCTCGGTTTCCTGGACTCGTTTTGCGGCGCGGTTTGCCCTGAAGGGGGGAGAGAGGAAGTTTCCCCTTGACTTGAGGACGATTCTCTAATAATTTCTAAGTTATGATAGGATATACTATATGCGTAATGTAGACGTAAAAGACGATATGTATTTTACCGCAACCATGGCGGACGTTCTTGAAAAGCAGGGAAGGTACGATGATGCC
>CBDUXY010000167.1:0-6399 GCA_965371305.1 uncultured bacterium | reverse complement strand
CAAACTCTGACATAGAAAAGGCGCTTGAGATAGATCCAGATTCAGCCCCTGCCCTTGCCTTAAAATCAATCATTGCCGTTACGCAAAATAAAAATGAAAAAGCTCTGGAAAGCGCGCTTACGGCGGTCAAGGCCGGGCCGGAATCGGTAAGCGCACGCATTGCTCTTTCTTACGCTCGTCAGGCAAACTTTCAAATAAATGAGGCCCTTGATGCAGCAGCCGAGGCTGTAAGGATAAGCCCTGACAGCTCCCTTGCACTTGCGAGAGTTGCCGAGCTTAAAATGGCAACAGGCGACAACAAGGGTGCGGTCAAGGCCGCTAAAAAAGCCAGCGAGGTAGATTCAAAAAATTCAAGAGCGTTCATGGTACTCGGGTTTTCACACCTGCACAGGGGCGAGACTTCTCTTGCAAAAGAGGCGTTCGAAAGGGCGATCAATCTTAACCCGGTAGAGCCGTTCTCGCGTCTTGGTCTCGGGCTTGCAAAGATTCGCGGTGGAGATCTGAATCAAGGGAGAGGCGATATAGAGCTTGCGGCAAGCCTTGACCCGGCCAACCCGATAGTAAGAAGTTACCTTGGAAAGGGTTTTTACGAGGAGGGGCGTTTTGACCTTGCAGCAATACAGCTTGACCTTGCAAAGGCGCTTGACCCGAAAGACCCGACCCCTTATCTCTACGACGCCGTTAGAAAGCAGGTGTCAAACCGCCCGGTCGAGGCCCACAAGGATTTGCTGGCATCGACCAAGCTTAACGACAACAGGGCCGTACAGCGCTCAAGGTTTCTCCTGGATTCAGACCTTGCAAGCAGAAGCGTCAGTCAGGCGCGTACGTACCGTGACCTTGGTTTTTCGCAGCTTGCCCTTGGCGCGGGCTGGAAGGCGGTTAACACCGACCCTTCTAATTATTCGGCCCACCGGTTGCTTGCGGATTCGTATTCCGCTCTTCCAAATTCAGAAATTTCAAGGCTAAGCGCCCTTCTTACGGCGCAACTTCTTCAGCCTCTTAACAGCGTTCCCGTCAGGCCGCGCCCTGGCAACACAACAACCGCCATACTCTCCGGCACAGGTCCCGGAGACCTTGCCTTTAACGAGTTCAGCGACTTGTTTAACCGCGACCGTTTCCGCCTTCTTGCCTCCGGCACCGTCGGAAGCAACGGTACGGTGAGTGAAGAGTTCGTACACACGGGGCAATCAGGGCGACTCTCGTACAGCTTAAGCCAGTTCCATTATGAGACGGACGGGTACAGGGAAAACGCGGACTTTTCGCAGGACGTGTTTAACGCATTCGGGCAGTTCAGCGTTACGCCGGACACGAGCGTACAGGTTGAATACAGGAAAAACGAGATAAGCAGGGGTGACAGCGACCTGCGTTTTGATCCTGATAACTACTCACCTGAGCGGGATAGAAATAATGAAACCGACTCGTGGAGGTTTGGCCTGCACACCTCTCCGGGGCCCCGCTCTGACATTTTAGTGTCGGTCATCTCTCTTGGCTTTAATGAGGACCTGAGCGATACTTCCCCAATCGACATACCCGTGGGTTCAAGCTTTTTTGGCAAGTCAGACCAGGACGGTTATACAGGTGAAGTTCAGTATATATACAGAGGCGATGACATAAGCCTTATTACAGGCGGTAGCTACCTTGAAGGCGAAGACGACACAGTGATAAGCGGTACTTTTCTGGCAACTCTTTGTATACCGTCCGGGTTTCCGCCGCCGTTTTGCGTGGACGGAGATATAATTAAGCCGGTTCCGCTGCCTATCTCGTCGGGTGGAAAGACCGATACGGAATACAAGCAGCTTTACCTGTATACCAACACGGACATCTCTCCTGACTTAACTCTTACGCTTGGAGTAAGCGGGGAGTTTTACAAAGGAGAGCCTGAGGACCAGGACCGCATAAATCCAAAACTCGGGTTTATCTGGAACCCGAGGGCTTCAACCACGGTGCGTGCGGCGGCCTTCCGGGCGTCGAAGAGGCCCTTATTAGCGAGCCAGACGCTTGAACCAACACAGGCTGCAGGGTTCCAGCAGTTTTTTGACGACTCGGACGCCAGCGAATATTACCGTTACGGGCTTGCCCTTGAAGAGCAATTTTCCGACGACCTGTTCGGAGGCGTTGAGTTTACAACAAGAAGGCTTGACGTGCCGGCTTTTGTGTTTAATCCTTTTACAGGCACGACCGAGGTGGAGAATTTTGAAGTTGACCAGCGTCTTTACAGGGGCTATCTTTACTGGACACCCGATACCTGGATCTCTACAACGGCTGAGTACCACTATGACCGCAGAAATTCAAACAACGTAACAGCGCCGTTCGGCCCAAGGTTATCGACCAGACGTCTTGTGCTTGGTACAAACTTTTTTATGTCAAGAGGGTTTTTCGCAAGGTTCAAGGCCTCGCACATATCGCAGAAAGGAATGTTTCTTTCCGTGCTTCCGTCAAACATCTCAAGTGGCATGTATATTGACCAGTCCGACAGCTTCTGGGTTGCGGACGCAAGCCTTGGATGGCGCTTGCCGCGCGGCAAAGGCATGCTTAGCATAGAGGCCAAAAACCTCTTTGATAAGCACTTCGAGTACATGGAGACAGATCCGTCCAACCCGATAGTTCAGCCCGAGCAAGCTATATTTTCAAGAGCTACCTTGCTTTTCTAATAAAATTGTTTTAAGGTGTTAAATTATAACGGTCAATTACTTTTATTTAACTAAACAGATACTAAAGGAGGCAAGTCGACCGATGGCCATTAAACAGATTATAATCAAAATTAATACAACTACCGGAGAAGTAAAAGGGGTTGGAGAGTTTATTCCCGGAGATGACAACAATAGAGGCTCAAGAAGAACTATTCCGGCACAAAACACCGAACCAAAGCCAAAACCTAAAAACATCGGATGTGCAATAAAGATGCAGCTTCAGCACCAGAACCCCTATTGGATTAAAATTGGCAACAGGTGGTACAGGATAGGTTAGATTTTTTGCGATAGATAAATGATATGGAGGGATAGAGCAAATGGTGAAAAAATTATTAATGGCACTTTCAATACTCGCCGTCACATTTACCCTGAGTGCCGTTCCTGCGGCTGCCGAGACGCTTAAGGTGGTGCTTGAGCTTGACAAGGCAAGCGGTGAAGTGGTTAGCGTTGGTGTGTTTACCCCGACCCCGACCACCAACCATCCGAATCGCGGTGACAAGAGGCATATCAAAGGAGTTGTTGATGAGCCGACAGGAAAACCTGTTACCGACTTAGGCGGCGGCATAGAGTTGCAGCTTCAGCACCAGAACCCTTATTGGATAAAGATAGGCAACAGGTGGTATAAGATAGGTTAGTTTTTTTATAAACTCGGCCGGAAAACTTTACACAACATGCATGCTGCCCGAGCTTTTAAATTCGGGTGTTGAGTGGTCGCCCGGAGTGGGTTATTTCCTGCAAGCTATACGGAGGAATAGTACAAATGGTGAAAAAATTATTAATGGTGTTTACAATATTTGCTGTTGCATTTACCCTGAGCGCGGCGCCTGCGGCTGCTGAAGGGACGATTGAGGTAGTGCTTAAAATTAATACGGAAACCGGCAAAGTTGTAAAAGTTGGCGTGTTTGACGAGAAATCGGAACCCAATCATCCGAACCGTGGTGACAGGAAACCCGTTGAGCCATCAAAACCTGAGCCAAACAAACCTATTAAAGATATAAATGATATAAAGGTTGAATTTAAGAGCCAGAACCCTTACTGGATAAAAATTGGCAACAAGTGGTATAAGATAGGTTAATCAGTAATGCGGCCCGCCATGCGGGTTTTATGATTCTATATTCCCGCAGTTTCTTGCGGGGTGTTTTTTTTGTTTTTTTGTTTTTTTAGTTTAACACAAGGCCCCGGACTTTAAAAAAAGTCCGGGGCCTATTTATTTTTAAGCCTTATCACCCCGTTCCACTTTTCCCCGGGGGTGTTTACAAACTTCTTGCAAAAATTCTGGTAAAACTTTGTCGGTCCATCAAGAGGGTAGTTCTGAAGTATGGTGGAAAAAAGCTCCGTCGCCTCTGTCCACTTCTGTCTTTTGCAAAGGCCAAGCCCTGTTGTGAACATGGCGGTCAGTTCGCGGTTCTTTTTTGTTTCCTCTCCTTTGAGTGAAATCAGCTCATAAACCATAATCGATTTTTGCTTGCCGGTGAGGGCGAAGTCTCCGACCTGACGGCAGTAAAACTCGGTAAGTCCGCCTAGCACGTCGCCGGAAGCCAGTATGCCCGTGCCCATGTATTTGTTCATGCCCTCAAGCCTTGCCGACGTGTTAACGATGTCTCCCATGACCGTGTATTCAAGCCTGCTGCCTCCACCGACGCTTCCAAGCGACATTTCCCCCGTATGCAGCCCTATCCTTGTTTGCAACTCGGCGCGACCGGGCTTTTTATTGAACTCCGTTACGGCTTGCGCCACTTCGAGTGCCGCCGAGCAGGCCTTTCCCCGAAGCTCCGGGTCGGGCTCTTTTGATGTCCATACCGCAAGCATCGAGTCTCCCTGCACTCCGAGAACAATGCCGCCGTAGCGTTTTACCGGCTCAAAGATGGCTTCGTAGTATTCGTTCATGAGTACGCGCAGTTCTTCCGGGTCCATGCTCTCCGATAATGTCGTATAACCTTTGACGTCGGAGAACAGACATGTGCCTGTTACAAGCTCACCGGCCTTTATATTTTCCAGCCCTTGCGAAAGCTCGTCTACTTTTTCATTTGGCAGGTAATAACCAAGGGCTTCTTTGGTGAGGTTGCGTTCGCGCCTGGTCTCGAAGTAATTAAGAAGCAGGGCCATAAAACTGCCGATCGGGGCTTGAACAAATACCGGCGTTACCACCGGTAACCACAGAGCAGTCCTGGAGAACTGCAAGTATGCTGTTACCATATATGCAACAATAAAAAACACAGTGAATGCCATTGCTTTAACAGGAGTGAACCTTATCCACACAAAGACGATGATAAGGCCCCATATGAAAACACCTATAAGTTGCGTGCTCATGCCAAGCGGTATTACCGGGAGGTTTTCAAGCAAGTTGGCAAAGGTTGTTGCGCAGATTTCAACTCCGCTTATGCTTAGCCCGTTTGCTTGTGAAAAAACCGTGTAAAACGTGTCTTTCTGATCGTAGGCTTCTATTCGCGAGGTGCCGACGAAAACGATTTTGTCCTTGAAGTCCTGTTTATTGCCGGACTGTAGGGCTACGTGGTAGGGTACGGTTGGTATGGTCCTGGGGGGGCCGTAAAAGTTAAGATAAATACTATCGCCGCCGGAGTACATGTTTATAAGGTTTATCAAACGAGAGTATTTGACGTTGTCTGTTGCAACCGTGTTTTGCCTGTCAAGCTCTGCGGTCATGGCACGAGAAAGACCGGGGTTTTGTTCGAAGATTTTTTTCAAACTACGAATGCGCTTTTTAAGGCCTTTGCCCTCAAGGCCGGTGAATAACTCGTTTGTATTGCCCAAGTCCTGTTTGAGAAGGCTTGCTCTTAGCAGTGTTGAAAATTCTTTAAAATACGCGCCTGCAAAAATCTGCATGGCAACGGCAGGCATTGTTGGAGAATCACCGAAGTCACCTCTGAAAGTCCATGCCTGACTGACGCGGATCGGCACTGTTGGCAGGGGAAATGTTGCGGTAGCGGTTGCTGAAGTTGCAAGTTTTTCAGTCGGGGGTATGGCTCTTTCAACGCTAACAGGGGTACCGACTCCACCACCCGTGATTATATCTTTTGAAAAGTATTCTATCAGTACGACGTTGCCGGCGTTTTTTATCTCTTTTGCAAGCTCGTCGTCGTCGGTCGTCGCGTTTTTAAAGTGTATGTCGAAAATGATTGCCGCAGCGCCCTGGCGCTTTAGTTCTTTAACAAGGCGCGCGTGTGTGGAGCGTGGCCACTCCTTAAGATCGCGTGATAGATCAAGCGTGTCAGACGACTCTCTGTCAACCGCAACCACGACAACGTCTGGCGGCACGGCTCTCTCCCCTCTTAGTTTAAAGAGCACACCAAGGCCAAAGTCTTCTTCAAGGTTCAGCCCGGTTGTTGTAACGCTTAAAGCAACTCCGAGAAGTCCTGTGAAAAGATAAAGCAAAAGCAGCTTTACGGTTCGGGACATAGTATACTCATATTTAATAATTTATGCGTAGCAGCGTGTTTTGAGGGAGGTCATTTGTAAATATAGTTTTTATTGTCCTTATCCAGATAAGCCCTGAGCATATAATATTCGGTGACAGGCCGGTCGTCGGTTACCATATAATCATTCCCTGTTTCTACAAAATTTAAAATGTACTCTGTTGTCATTGATCTCTTGGTAAACATATTAACAAGCATGTCGTAGGGGCCTGTGTGCGGAGCCCACTCAACCATATCGTACAGGGCGTTTGGTGGTATCCTGCGTTGAAGGGTCT
>CBDUXY010000166.1:0-6421 GCA_965371305.1 uncultured bacterium | reverse complement strand
GCGGCCTGAGGCCGCTCTAATACGCGTAATTACCGATACGCCGTTTAACGCCTTCGCTCCATTAACAGAAACTGATGGATTTGCGCTATTTCCTGCGGCCTGAGGCCGCTCTAATACGCGTAATTACCGATACGCCGTTTAACGCCTTCGCTCCATTAACAGAAACTGATGGATTTGCGCTATTTCCTGCGGCCTGAGGCCGCTCTAATACGCGTAATTACCGATACGCCGTTTAACGCCTTCACATCCATTAACAGAAACTGATGGATTTGCGCTATTTCCTGCGCCCTGAGACAGCTCTTACTACGCGTAATTACCGATACGCCGTTTAACGCCTTCGCATCCATTAACAGAAACAGATGAATTTGCGCTATTTCCTGCGCCCTGAGACAGCTCTTACTACGCGTAATTACCGATACGCCGTTTAACGCCTTCGCATCCATTAACAGAAACAGATGAATTTGCGCTATTTTACTTTACATCTGGCACATTACACTTGCCAAGCGAAGATTCTTTCTGTAATATAAAGTATTAAACTTAAAGGAGCGGAAATGTTTAACTATATTTTAGGCCTGTTTTCAAACGACCTTGCCATAGACCTTGGCACGGCAAGCACCCTTATTTACGTAAAAGGCAAAGGCATTGTAACGAACGAACCCTCGGTCGTTGCCGTTAAAAAAGACGGCAAAGGCAAAAGAGTGCTGGCGGTTGGGACCGAGGCAAAGGCCATGCTCGGTAAAACACCCGGCAACATAACGGCCATAAGGCCGCTCAAGGACGGGGTAATAGCCGACTTCGAGATAACCGAGGAGATGCTCAAGTACTTCATAACCAAAGTTCATAACCGTAAGCGGCTTGTAAGGCCGCGCATTATAATAGGCGTGCCCTCTGGCATCACTCAAGTCGAGAAGAGAGCGGTAAAAGACAGCGCCCACTCGGCAGGGGCCGGAGAAGTATACCTGATAGAAGAGCCAATGGCCGCGGCAATCGGCGCAGGCCTTCCGATAACAGAGCCGTCGGCCAACATGATAGTAGATATAGGCGGCGGGACAAGTGAGATAGCGGTAATCTCGCTTGCAGGAATAGTCAGGTCAAAGTCGCTCAGGGTCGGAGGGAACAAGCTTGACGAAGCCATCAAACAATACATCAAAAGAAAATACAACCTCTCCATAGGCTCGGGCATGGCGGAGAAGATAAAAATGCAGGTGGGTCTGCCGCTGCCCGAAGACGAGGAAACCATACTCGAACTCAAGGGGTCAAACCTTGTAACCGGGGTTCCGGCTACACTTGAAATCGCCGCCGGTGAGATAAGAGAGGCCCTTACGGAGCCGATAAACGCGCTTATAGAAGCGATAAAACAGGTGCTTGAGACAACGCCGCCGGAACTTGCCGCGGACATGGTAGATAAGGGCATAGTGCTTGCCGGAGGAGGAGCGCTTATAAAGAACCTTGACGTTACCCTAAGAGAAGAAACAAAACTGCCGGTAACCATTGCCGATAACCCGCTCACATGCGTTGTCATGGGCGCGGGAAAGGCGCTTGACGAAATTAAACTCTTGAAAGAAGTAACCATACCAAACTAACACTTATCAAATCAGAAGCTTAACAAATGCTCTCTTTTATCAAGAGACACCAGGTAATAGTAGCGGCCCTCATACTGTGCCTGTTTTCTCTATACCTGGTATCAGGATCCAAAAAAGGCGGCGGCGGCGCGTTCATAGTCAAAAACGTACTCTCGGTAGCCTCAAGTCCCATAAGAAAGTCCCTCATCTACGTCCAGACTTCCGTCGGTAACGTCTGGGGCGGATACATTTATCTTGTCGGCCTGAAGGACGAGAACCTGGCGCTAAAAAAGACCCTGATCGCCACCAAAGAAGAAAACAACAAACTTAAAGAAGACATTGAACTCACGAGGAGACTTAAAAAACTCCTTAAGTTCAAAAAGAACTCGCCTCTGAAAACGGTCGCCGCGGCTGTACTCGGTAAAAGCGCTTACGGCTTAAGCGGCAACTGGACGAGAATATTAGTAATAGACAAGGGCGCGAAAGACGGACTGAAAAAAGACATGCCGGTTATGTCACCCGAGGGTACGCTTGGCAGGATTATCCACGCCGAGCCCGGCACCTCAACCGTGCTGCTCCTGACCGACCCCCGCTCCAACATCGACGTTATAATCTCACGCACCCGCACCAAAGGCGTACTCGAAGGCGGCAGCGGCGAGACAGGACTTACCCTGAAATACATCCGCGAACTCGACGACGTAAAGACAGGCGACCGGGTGATCACATCCGGGCTCTCCAACATCTTTCCAAAGGGGCTCGTCATTGTCAAAGT
Organism: uncultured bacterium; assembly: GCA_965371305.1. Classification (GTDB taxonomy): domain Bacteria; phylum Desulfobacterota; class GWC2-55-46; order GWC2-55-46; family DRQE01; genus CBDUXY01. Next base: position 4,087 of record CBDUXY010000166.1, on the reverse strand, counting down.
GAGCCGGGCAGAGCGCGGGAGCGACAACTTTTTTAAATATATTGAATTGCGCCCGTCAGTGGAAATAAATAAAATAGAAGAGGTTATGGTCGTAACCGGCGGTGGTGTGAGGGTGAGATCAAGTGTTAAAATCGGGACGCCTGACGCCGCCAAAAGGACCAGGGTCACAAGCGAGGTGGTGGAATGAAGAATTTTCTCATATTCATACCTCTTACGATCTTGTACCTGTCGTTTAAGACCACCATCGCTCCAATGGCGCCGCTGCCGGACATAACACTTCTTATCGTTATGTTCATACCGCACGACAAGGCCTCTGTGAGAGGCGTTTTCCTGGCCTTTATACTCGGCTATATCAACGACGTATTCTCGGGCGGCATAATCGGCGTGTCTTCATTTTCTCTCGTTGCGGTCTACGCCCTTGTGTTTGCCACCTCGGGCAGACTGCGCTTCTCTGCAATAACGGTAACCGTAGGGGCGGCCTTTGTACTGTCGCTTGTAAACGGCATACTTTCGATGTTTGTGCTGAGGATTGCCGACGTTGAAGTCGTAACAACCAGGCAAATGGCGCTTATATTGCTCGGCTCCGTAATAACCGGACTTTTCGCCCCTGTATTTATTCGGGTATTTATCAGGCTCAAGAGGTACGCCGATAAACGGCTAAAAAGAGGCCTCGGATAGTGAGCGAGTACTTCCATAACAAACAACCAAGGGAACTCAAGGACAGGATTGTGTTTCCGCTCGTATTCGTCTTAGTGGTCTTCTCCGTGCTTGTCATCAGACTCTGGTTCCTTCAGATCATGCACGTCTCGCAGTACAGGGAACTGTCTTTAAACAACAGGGTCAGGCTTACCAAATCGCCGGCGCCAAGAGGGCTCATATTCGACAGAAACGGAGTGAGGCTTGCCGAAAACAGGCCGGGGTTCGACCTCTCAATAATCCCGGAAGACGTTGAAGACATGGACAGAACAATAACGCTGCTGGCAGGGCGTCTGAACATAGAGGGCAACACTCTTAAAAAAAGACTTAAAAAGTCGAGGAAACGACCGCCGTACCGTCCGGTAAAACTGAAAGAAGACCTCAAGTGGGAAGAGATGGTTGCAGTGTCCGAATACAACTTCGAGCTGCCCGGAGTGCGCATTGAAGTCGGGCCGAAAAGGACTTATCCGTACGGCATGGCAACGGCGCACCTGCTTGGTTACGTCGGTGAAATAAGCGAACAAAAACTAAAAAAACTCAAAGAAAAAGGAGACTACACATATACTCCAGGAGACGTCGTCGGCAAATACGGCCTTGAGCACTCTTTTGAAGACAACCTTACGGGAAAGAACGGGGGCAGGCAAATCGAGGTTGACGCAAGGGGAAACCTGATAAACGTAATAAAAGAGATCCCTCCGGACCCGGGACGCGACGTACACCTGACAATAGACATGCCAACGCAACTTGCCGCGTGGGAGGCCATGGACGGCAAGGCAGGAGCGGTCGTAGCCATGGACCCGTCAAACGGCAAGATTCTCGCCATGGTAAGCGCGCCGTCGTTTGACCCGAACGCGCTCATCGGGCTTGTTTCCAGAGACGCGTGGAACGAGATAATCTCGCACCCGAAACACGTATTAAACAACCGGGTCATTCAGGGCCAGTACCCGCCTGCGTCAACTTTTAAGATAGTCACGGCCGCGGCAGCCCTGGATCGGGGCGCAATAACGCCGACACAAAAAATTTACTCAGGCCCGTCATTTAAGTTCGGCAGACGCTCTTACCGGGACTGGAAGGCCGCAGGGCACGGAAAAATAAACGTATACTCGGCAATCGTTGAATCGTCGGATACGTTTTTCTACCAGGCAGGGCTTAAGACAGGCGTAGCCGGCATAGCCGAATTCTCACGCAAGTTCGGGCTTGGAGAACGAACAGGCATCGACCTTGCCAACGAAAAAAAAGGGCTTGTCCCAACAGACGCGTGGAAGAGAAAGGCAATCGGAGAGAGGTGGTATGAGGGGGAAACAATATCGGTCGCGGTCGGTCAGGGCTTTATGCTTGTCACCCCGCTTCAACTATTGAACACCTTTGCAGGTGTAGCGAACGACGGCACCCTGTTCGTCCCACAGATGGTGGAGCGCATACAGGACCCGGACGGTAAGATCACAGATGAATTCAAGCCGAAGGTTTTAAAAAAAATAGACATTAAACCCGAAACCCTCGTACTTATTAAAAAGGCGCTCAGAGGGGTTGTAACGGAGGAGAAAGGAACGGCCCGGTGGCTTAAGCGCACGAAACTCGGCATAGCAGGTAAAACAGGAACGGCTCAAGTGGTGTCGAGTAAAGAACGCGTTAAAGACATCCGAAAAACAAAATACAAATTCCGGGACCATGCCTGGTTCGCAGGCTTCGCCCCTTATGACGACCCGAAAATAGCCGTGGTAGTGCTGGTGGAACACGGCGGATTCGGCTCGGTCGCGGCGGCGCCGGTTGCAAGGAAGGTCATAGCGGCCTACCTTGAGAGCCTTGAAAAAGACAACGAGCTAAAAAAACCGAAAAAAGAGGAAAGCAAAAAAACCGGGAAAGAAAAACCAAAACTCAAAAACGTTAAGAAAAAAACACCAAAAAAAATTACAGATAAAAAGGCCGCCGTTGCAAAATCTGACATAAAAACAACCTTTAAGAAAGTGGACATAAAAAAAGTCGCCACAGAGCCGGAGGACAAATCGAGTGATAAAACAAGTGCTCTCAAACCAACCGGCGAAACAGAGGAGAAACAACCAGACAAGACGATAAACGTAAGCCCGGACATAACCCCGGACGTTAACCCAAACGTGACGCCCGAGAAAACAACTAACGACTCAGGCGTTAAGGCACAAGAGAAAAAGGGCGTGGAAAAAATCGCAACGCCGCCAGCTATAAATAAAACAGACGAGACCGAAAAAGCCATTAACCGAGTTAGCGGTACGGTGCAATGAAAGAAAAACATTTATTCTCACAAATAGACTGGCTGCTTATTTCAATCGTAGCGGCGCTCTCCCTCATCGGTGTCGCGAACATATACAGCGCGACGTACATGCAGTCCGCCCATGCCTATCAGCGCCAACTCTACATTCTGGCCTTTGCCTGCGCCCTTGCCCTGCCCGTTATTATCGTTAACTACTCGGAGCTTGAACGTTTCGGATACGTCATATACGCCCTCTCCCTCCTGACCCTCGTTGCAGCGCTCCTTTACGGTCACAGCGCAGGCGGAGCGCAACGGTGGATATCCCTTGGTTTTATAAAATTTCAACCATCCGAAGTTGCAAAAATCGCCTTCGTCATTGCCCTTGCCAAGTACTTGAGTTCCAAACCTCCGGCAAATAAAAAACTCGGCATGGACTTTAAGGAACTCATAAAGCCGGCAGCTATATTCGCCGTACCATTCCTGCTCGTTGCAAGACAACCGGACCTTGGTACGGCCCTTATCTTCATGTTCATATTCTGCTCGACCATACTCATGGTCAAGGTCAGGACAAGGGTGATTATCTCGGCAGTGGTTGCTTTTGCCGCCACCATCCCTCTTGCATGGACGCAGTTAAAACCATATCAAAAGGGGCGAATACTCAGCTTCATCGACCCTGACTCGGACGCGCTTGGCTCAGGCTACCACCTGCTGCAATCAAAAATAGCCATCGGCTCAGGCGGCATAATAGGCAAAGGTTTTAAAGAAGGCACCCAGGGCAACCTGAGATTCCTCCCTGCCCACCACACCGACTTTATCTTCTCAACCCTTGCCGAGGAATGGGGATTTATCGGGGCAATACTGGTATTCATACTTTTTATCGTGCTCATACTAAGGGGAATAGACGTAGCGTCGGACTCAAAAGACCGCTTCGGCTTTCTTGTGGCCTACGGGCTTACGGCAATGCTTTTCTGGCATGTTGTGATAAACATAGCAATGGTGATGGGGCTTCTGCCCGTGGTCGGAGTGCCGATACCGTTTCTAAGCTACGGCGGGTCGTTTCTCATAACCATGATACTGAGCATTGCGATCTTACTTAATATAAGTATGAGAAAATTTACCCACTAATGAAGTTAACTGCAGAGTTGGTTATAATCAGACAATGAAAAA
>CBDUXY010000165.1:0-6478 GCA_965371305.1 uncultured bacterium | reverse complement strand
TGCGCAGGCAGACCAGGCTCGAAGCCGCGGCAAACCCCGCGGACACCGATCACGGCGCCAAGGCGCGGCGCGGCCCGGAAAGATTGCGGCTGACCGGTTGAACGTTCGCGGTGCCTTACTTGCGCCGCTGTCGGAATTAACGTCAATCTGGTACAGGGCCTGCAAGGCCGCTTCTCTTGACTTTGTCCTTTTATGCATATCTCACTTAAGCAGAACTAACTGCATTCCTATTTCTTCTTAATACTTTTAAGCAGGTTTGCCATCTCTATAACGCCAAGCACAGCGTCCTTACCCTTGTTCCCGCTCTTTGTGCCGGCGCGCTCAATTGCCTGCTCTATAGTATCCGAGGTTATAATACCAAAACCAACGGGCAAACCGTGTTCAAGCGATACCTTCGCAATACCTTTTGCAGCCTCTGCCGCGACGTAGTCAAAGTGAGGTGTTGACCCCCTTATAACTGCGCCCACGCACACTATGGCGTCGTATTTTTTTAGAACTGCAAGGGCGTTTGCAACGACCGGCATTTCAAAGGCCCCCGGCACCTTTACAACGTCAATGTCTGCGTCAGAAGCGCCGCTTCTTACAAGCGTGTCAATCGCCCCCGAGAGAAGTTTATCGCCTATAAAATCGTTAAACCTGCCTGAGACGATTGCCACTTTAAGCCCTTTGGCCGAAAGATTACCTTCAATAATGTTTGGCATGTTTCCTCCTTGATTGTAACTGTCTAATGCGCATGGCGGGTTTAATGCCGCGCAATAAACTCACGTGGTTTTACCCAACATATTTCATTTTGAGACACACTACCTCATAACGCGAAGTGCTTTATTAATCAGACCCTGAAACTTTTTTGCCGGACACCGGCACTTTTTGAGGCACTTGAACGTCTTCAAGTTTTGTCAGCAGATGTCCCATCTTATTCTTTTTCACCTTGAGATACTCCACGTTCCTTATCCCCGGCGTAATCTCAATCGGCACCCTGCCAACAACCTCAAGCCCGTACCCTTCAAGACCTTTTATCTTCTTTGGGTTGTTCGTAATAAGGCGCATCTTCTTTATTCCAAGGTCCAAAAGTATTTGCGCCCCAAGCCCGTAATCTCTTAAGTCGGCCTTGAACCCGAGCTTTTCGTTGGCCTCGACCGTATCGAGCCCCTCGTCCTGAAGCGCGTAAGCCTTAAGCTTGTTCGCAAGCCCTATACCGCGCCCCTCCTGATGCATGTAAATTAGTACGCCCCGGCCCTCGGCCTCTATCATCTTAAGCGCCCCTGCTAACTGTTCCCCGCAGTCGCACCGCACCGAACCTAACACGTCCCCTGTCAGGCACTCGGAATGCACCCTTACAAGCGTTGGTTCTTCCGGGTCTATCTCACCCTTTACAAGGGCCAGGTGCTCGTGTATATCCACGTCGTTCACGTAAGCAATGGCATCGAAAACCCCTGCATGTTTTGTCGGCAGGTTTGCCGTAGCGACCCTTGTAACAAGCCTGTCTTTCCTGAGTCTGTATTCGATTATGTCGGCTATGGTCACTACCCTGAGCCCATGCTCTTTAGCGAAAACGTCAAGATCGGGCCTTCTTGCCATAGTGCCGTCGTCGTTCATTATCTCACATATTACGCCTGCCGGTTTAAGCCCGGAGAGACGAGCGAGGTCAACTGAACCTTCCGTCTGACCCGCCCTCACAAGCGAGCCGCCGCGCCTTGCCCTCAAGGGGAAGATATGGCCGGGACGCACCAGGTCGGTCGGGCGCGCGTCGTCGGCAACGGCCACCTGCATGGTCAGCGCCCTGTCGGCTGCCGAGATGCCGGTTGTGATACCGTTTGACGCGTCAACCGAAACGGTAAACGCCGTGGAGTACGGAGAGTTGTTTTCAACGACCATTGGTGGCAGTCCCAGTTCGTCGGCCTTGTCTTCAGTTAAGGTAATACATATAAGGCCGCGACCGAGCCTGGCCATAAAATTTACGTCCTCAGCCGTTACAAGCTCCGCCGCCATGCACAGGTCCCCTTCGTTCTCCCTGTCCTCGTCGTCAACAAGGATAACCATCTTGCCCGCTCTTATATCTTCAAGTGCTGCTTCAATTCTTTTTATAGACATGTTTTGTAACTCCTCCTCATTTGCACACTTCCCTTAAAAACCGTGTTCCTTTAGAAATTCTTCGGTAATACCCTGCTCTTTGTAAGGTTTTAAAAAATTTTCTACATATTTGCCGATCAGGTCTGTCTCTATGTTCAGCTTAGCGCCTTTTTTCAGCTCACCAAGCGTTGTTGACTTAAGCGTATGGGGTATGACGGCGCTCACAAAACCACCAGTACTAAGCCTTGCGACAGTGAGGCTTACACCCGAGACCGCGACCGAGCCTTTTGCCACCAACAGCCGCCGGAACTGCTCAGGAATACTAACGGTTAACTCCACTCCCCCGCCCCCTGTTGCAACCCTGCCCGACACATCGCCGACACAATCAACATGGCCCGAAACCATATGTCCGCCCATTGGTTTACTCAGGGTGAGAGGTAGTTCAAGGTTTACACTGTCGCCTGCATTTAACATGGAAAGTGTCGTCTTGCTCATGCTTTCAGGGCTTATGTCGGCCGTAAAGTGACCGTCGCCAAGCAGGCTTACTGTCAGGCACGCACCGTCAACTGCAACGCTGCCGCCTACCTCAATACCAACTGAAGCGAACTTGGCAGCAATAGTTATTTTACCAGACGTAGCCGTTTTTTCAATAGATTTCACAAGACCTACGGCCTCGACTATACCTGTGAACATAAAAAATTCCTCTTTTATTAATTTGAAAAGTTACCCGGTGCAGAAAAAAACTATCGTATATCGACTCCAAAAAAGGCGCCTTATTTAATGAGCTACATCACAGAAAAATAAAATGCACATAATAGGCTTTTAAAAACCCGCCACGGGCCCTATCGTTCCATGTATCCCTCAACAAGCAGGTCCTCGCCTATTTCACTGACCTTTACCCTCTGAAGACGAAAACCACCTGCAACACTTTTAACTCCAAGCTCGCCTACGGCCGGCAGGCCATCACTGCCAAATATTACCGGCGCTACGAACCACAACAATTTGTCTACGAGCCCCTGCTTTAAGACGGTTGCCGACAACCTCGAACCACCCTCAATCATTACACTCGTTATATCTCTCTTGCCAAGCTCCCTTAGAACAGACTTTATACTCAGACCCTCTTTTGTATCCCTTACCTTTATTACTTCCGCCCCTTTTGCCTGAATTTTTTTTACTATTGACTCAGAGGCATATCTACCTGTAAAGACAAAAACCCTCTCGCCCTGGGACGAAAACAACTTTGAATCGAGTGGAATTGAAAGCCTGCTATCTATTACGGCGCGAGCAGGGTTTCGCCCCGCAACGTCTCTGACCGTAAGGCTCGGGTCGTCTGCCTTCACCGTGCCACTGCCCACCATTACACAGTCAACATGGCTGCGTATCTTATGAACGTATTTTCTCGATTCAGGCGACGTTATCCACCTTGACTGCCCGCTCTTTGTGGCGATGTGTCCGTCAAGCGTGACGGCAAGTTTCAGCGTAACGAGAGGCAGGCGGGTTGTTATGAACTTTTCATAGGCCTGATTAATGGAGCAGCACTGTTCATACAATATCCCGGTACTTACCTGAAGGCCGGCTTTTCTAAGTTTCCTAATACCTTTACCCGAGACTATTGGATTCGGGTCTTTTGCGCCTGCAATAACTCTCTTAACGCCGGATTTTATAATAGTATCGGTGCAAGGGGGTGTTTTACCATGATGCGCGCAGGGCTCAAGCGTTACGTAAAGCTCGCCGCCTTTTGCTTCTTTACCGGCCTTCTTAAGGGCTTCTACTTCAGCGTGCGGTCCGCCTGCCTTTTTATGAAAACCTCTACCTACAATAACGCCGTCCTTTACCACCACGGCGCCGACAGCAGGGTTAGGACTTGTCTTGCCAAGCCCCTTTTGTGCAAGTTCAAGGGCCGCTTGCATGTACTCCTGGTCGGTACTTTCTGTATTTACCCTTGCTGATTTAGTTAGATTCGCCAAATTCTTGTCACTTCTTTTTCTGTTTTTTAAAACTCATAAGTTCCTTCATCTCGCTCATAAACTCATTTATGTCTGTAAACTCCCTGTATACGGAAGCAAAACGGACGTAAGCCACCTCATCAAGCCCCTTTAAGGCCTGCATCACGGCCTCACCAATGACAGTACTCTGTATCTCCCTTTCTCCGTGTCCCCTGACTTCAGCTTCAAGCTTCTCAAGGGCCTTTTCCATGTCATCAAGGCTTACCGGACGTTTCTCGCAAGCCTTCTTTATTCCTGAAAGTATCTTATCTCTGTCATAAGGCTCCCTTGAGCCGTCCTTTTTTATTATTAGCGGCAGTGTTTCCTCAACCCGCTCATAAGTGGTGAAACGCTTTGAACAGGCAAGGCACTCGCGCCTCCTCCTGGTCGCACTCCCGTCCTGCGAGAGCCGGGAATCAATAACCTTATCTTCGAGATTACCGCAAAGTGGACATTTCATAATCTAAAATATACAGGATAAGAGATTAAATGACAAGGCTTTTCAAATCCTGAATTGGCTAAGGTAAGTCTAATTAATTCTCAACCGATCTTTGCGAGCAAATAGTGATTGCTTCGTCGCTCCGCTCCTCGCAATAAGAGTAGGAAAAAAAAACGCCCCGGTCAATTAAGACCGGGGCGTCTGATTGTTTATGGTTATAGGTTATTAAGGTGCAACAGAGAGCCAAGGTGTTACATCAGGTGTTGCTACTCCGTCTGTCTGTCCTGCAATTACAGGATCAGCATCTGCGCCCCACCAGTTACCCTGAGCCATGATGCCGACACCAGACTGATTATTAACATCAAAGCCAGTGCTACCGAAGAAGCTGTTAGCACCCAGTGAAAGTCCACCACCGCCATCTGTACCAAGGTCAACGATTGTTGTCGAGGCATCGGATGTTGTAGCAGTCACCGTGGTCACGGTTTTGTAACCATCACCCTGGCTATTGGTTATGGTGCTGCCTTCCATTGTATCGGTTATATCGCTTGTAGCGATGGTGCCGGTACCGCCTGACGTTGCAGTCATCTCGTTACCAATCGATATACCACCCATGAATGTCGGGCCACCGTTGGTGTTTACAGTCACACCCGTGAAGCCGTTGGTGATGTCGGTGTCGGTTATGGTGGCGGTCTCGCTGCCTGCCGAGCCGGCGTTGACTATGGTAGCCGATACGATGTTAGAGTTAATCAATATTCCTGTCATACCGTTGGTGGTAATCACGTCACCCGTAAAGCCGTTGGTGATGCTTGAAGGATCAACGCTTGCTACTACCGCACCTGTCACGGTATCGCTCGCACCAATCTCCACCCAGGCTACGAGTTCGTTATTAAGCTCGACACCCTCTTCAACGTTACCGCCAGACGTGTTGCTGTCGAAGGTATTGTCGATGGTTGAGTCTACTATCTCAGCCGTTGCATCGCCGCTAACCGTCGTGCCATCATCTGTCATCACGATACCGGTATCGACTATGTTATCGATCTGTATACCCTCGGCGCCGTTGTTCTGTGCCGAGTTGCTGTCCAGGTCGTTTGCGATACCTGAGGTATCTATCGAGGCGAGAACATCCCCACCAAGAGTAACAGATTCAAGTGTTACGCCGTATCCGTCTAAGGACCTGTTAAAGTCGCCGATCCAGTTCTCTATATCCACTCCGTCCCAGGTGTTATCATCAAACAGGTTGTCTGTAAGAGTGTTGGTTATAGTCGTATCGAGCGTCTGCGCTGTTATGTTACCGGTAATAGTCGCAGAAGAAGCATATACTGATGAGTCAACGAAGTTTTCAAGAGCCAGACCGTCTCCGTCGTTCCTTGATACAGAGTTGGAATCAAGAGTGTTGCTTATGTACGATGGGTCAACACTTGCCGATACGTCGACGCCTACGATAGCATCATCGACGTTAGCTTCCGCAAACATTTGGTTGACGATATCGATGCCGTCATTACCGTTCTCATTTATCGAGTTGTTGGTTAAGGTATTGTCAATGAAGGCGTCCGTCACCTTGGCAGTCACGCTGCCGGTGATATCGACTTGATCCACATCGACTATGGCATATACACTGTTACGATCGTTGTACAGACCGGAGTTGTCGTTGTTGCTGATCGAGTTGTCGGTGTAGGTCTGAGTTATGCCTGACGTATCGACCGTAGAGCTTACGTCGCCGCCCACAATGGCAAAGTACACAGTCGTATCGGCGTATATCTCGTTGTCACCGAGGTTTAATCCTGAAGAAATGACGCTATCGTCTATAGTGTTGTTCGTAAAGACGTTATCTATGGTTCCGTCGGTAACGGACGTTGTCACGTCGCCACCGATCAGGTTAAAGAATGATGTGGACAGGGCGCCGATCGTATTCGCGTCACCGTCGCCGTTGTCAATCATCCGCACATTGTCGCCACTGTTGTTGCTGATCGAGTTGTTGACGAAG
>CBDUXY010000164.1:0-6604 GCA_965371305.1 uncultured bacterium | reverse complement strand
GCACGCCGGCGAGTTGCTTACCGATAAATTGACTGAGCAATTGAAAAATCGTTTAGCTCGTATCAGGAATACATAGCATATCACTCAACCTGATTTATAAGGAGGAAATTAGTTATGAAAGACAGTGACAATGTTATAGTTAAAAAACGTGCTGTATGTGGGCATGAAGTAGCGATCACTATTAACAATTATGATGATTTGGTTGCTGCTTCCCCCACAATTACGATATTTGATATAGAAAAAGCAATTAAGGAAACTTCTTGCCAGTATTGTATGCTTAAAGAGTATAAAAAAGAATAATGGAAAAGCGAATTGGGTGATTTATTGTTGAAAAAAAGCGTGCTGTATCTAAATTTAAAGCAAGGCGGCAGTTGGTGTATCTATATCATTTTACTCCTTTGCCGTGCGAAGCACCTACCGGTCATCACTTGACAACTGTAGAGAAATAAAATATCATAGAAAGATAAAGTAATTCAGTAGTTTAGGGGGAACGGCCATGGCTCTTGTTAAATGGATACCATTTAAAGACCTGATTTTTTTGCAGGATAAGTTAAGCCGTATCTTTGACGAGGCCCTTGCAAGATACGGCGGGCTTGATGATCTTTCCAAGTGTGCCTGGGTGCCTCCTGCCGATATATACGAGACGAAGGACGCTATAGTCCTTAAGGTTGAAGTTCCGGGTATTGAAATAGACGACGTTACTCTTGAGATAAAGGAAAATGTTCTCACTCTGAAGGGAGAGAGGAAGTTAAAAAAGAATAAGGACAATGACCATTATCACAGAATGGAGTGTTCTTACGGTATTTTTCAGAGGGCCTGCACGCTTCCAACTGCCGTGGACAAGGACAAAGTTAAGGCAAACCTCAAGGACGGTATACTTGAGATTGTCGTACCCAAGATAAAACCTAAAAAATCCAAGAAGATAAAAGTTAAGGTCGGGTAACCTCGGTAAGTGTGTGTGCCTGTAAAGCGCCGCGGACACTGCTTGCAACCGGGTTGTCGAAGCCGGATATGCCAGCGAAGCCGGAGATACCGGCGAAGCCGGAGACACCGGCGTGACCGGATATGCTGGTAAAGCCGGATATGCCGACAAAGCCGGTAAGACCCGGAAAACGGCAAGGCGTGCGCGTAGCTTTGCTGCAGGCGATGGCTGTTATTTTTTAAATTCATTTGAAATAAAATTTTAAAAGATGAAAGGGCAGAGAAGAAATGAGTAAAACAGAAAAAAACACAGCGCAAGAGACAGTTGACAAGCAAGAAGACGTTGTCAGGGATGAAGTTTCAAAAGAAAACACCACCGGTCGTGCAGGAGAGGATTTGAATGCGGACGCCGGGGCGAAAGCGGATGAGGCCGCGGGCCAGGCGGCAGGCGACGACACGGCAGAGCCTCTACCGCCTCCGGATTTTTCAACATTTGTCCTCTCCCTCTCTTCTGCCGTCTTGATGCACCTTGGTGAGATTGCAAACCCCTCGACCGGTAAGCCAGCGCCCAACCACTCAATGGCGCGCCACACCATAGACTTAATAGATATGCTTGAGGCAAAGACAAAGGGCAACCTTAGTGAGAGCGAGGAGAAACTCATCCGCGGCGTGCTTTATGATCTAAGGATGCGTTACTGTACTGCAACCGAAAAGCAGGCCTGAAACCAAGCTACCCCTGAGCCAGGTTGCGGGGTATTAAAAGAAAATATATTCTGAAAAAACCCTGAGCCAGGCTGCGGGACGATAAAACCAGCCATGCGGGTAAAGAATTTTTGAGAGGTATTTTGACAAAATGAAAAATAAAAAACCAGGATTCGGATTAAAGTCTTTTATTGCCGTTGCTGTAATCTCACTAATAGTTGGCATATTCGTAACTATGCGGTTTGACATGACAGAGCTTGGGCAGGCCGGTGACACGAAGCTCTGGCAGGAGCCGGGGCGCAAAGCTAAAAAGGCGCTAAAGTCTGATGCAGCTACGTCGTCATCATCATTGTTGGCGCCAGTCTCTTTTGCCGATCTTGCCCAGAGGCTCACACCTGCGGTCGTTAACATATCAAGCACCCAGGTCATAAAGGAAGGCGCTCGCGTGCCGTTCCCGGAGTTCCGCTCTCCTTTTTTAGATGAGTTTTTCGGAAAGGATTTTTTTAAGCACAAAAGGCCAAAAGGCGAGTTTAAGAGGCCAAGTCTTGGCTCGGGTTTTATAATTAATAAAGAAGGCTATATCATTACCAACCATCACGTAATAGAGGATGCGTCCGAGATAGTAGTAACCCTTTCAAATAGCGAGACCAGGCAGTACGAGGCAGAGGTAATAGGTAGTGACGCAAAGACCGATATAGCGCTCATCAAAATCGAATCGGACGAAGACTTGCCGGTCGTAGCGCTTGGGGATTCCGACAGCTTAAGGGTCGGGGAGTGGGTAATCGCAATTGGCAACCCGTTTGGACTCGGCGGTACGGTTACTGCCGGAATCGTTAGCCAGAAGGGCAGGGTGATCGGGGCAGGGCCTTACGATGATTTTATTCAGACCGACGCTTCCATTAATCCCGGCAACAGCGGCGGGCCGCTTTTTAATTTGAAGGGTGAGGTCGTTGGCATAAACACGGCTATTATTGCCGGGGGCAGCGGTATAGGGTTTGCCGTGCCCGTTGATATGGCAAAGCAGATTCTGCCGGACTTGAAAAAATTCGGTAAGGCCAAGTGGGGTTGGATCGGTGTAGCAATACAGGAACTTAATCCCGAACTTGCCGAGTCTTTTGGTCTTAAAGATGAAAAAGGCGTGCTCATTGCTTCGGTAATTCCGGGAGATCCGGCTGATAAGGCGGGAATGGAGCCAGGCGACATATTGCTTGAATTTGACGGGCATGAGGTGAACGAGACGCGCGATCTGCAAAGGGTAGTAGGGCGCACGACTCCCGGAAATAAGTCCAGGCTTTTGATAGTAAGGGACGGCAAAGAGAAGACCATCATTATTACCATAGGAAAACAAAAGGATGGCATGGAGCTTGTCGGTGAGAACGGGGATGGAGATGACGGGCAGGAGCCGGGAGAAGAGTCAGCCATTGTTGATGAAAAGGTAGGGTTGACGGTTGAGGACATTACGGCGTCCGTTGCCGAGAGGTGGGGTTTTGACAACACCGACGGAGCCCTGGTTAAGGGTGTGAAACAGGAGAGCATTGCGGAGAAGGCCGGCATAAGGCGCGGGGACGTTATAAAGGAGATTAACAGAAAATCTGTAAAGAACGTCAGGACGTATAATAAGGCAATGAAAGAGGCGCTTAAAGGGAAGACGGTTCTTTTTAGAATTAAGCGCGGGCCTAAAAATATCTTCGTAGCGGTAAGGATAGATAAGTGAACTATCCTGCCGTAGGTCGCGGGGCATTAAAAGGTATTATGTTGAGAAAACCTCGCACAAGCCGCTTGGAACTAAACCCATATGGTGGGTTTCAACCGCCTTGCGGGTAAAAAGGGAGAAGGCGTTTGGTTTCTTATGTTGTAGCTATTACAGGCGCAAGCGGGGCGGTTTATGGAACCAGGCTCATTGAAGAGCTTTTAAAAAGAGGGGCAGACGTAGAGTGTGTTATCTCCCCTTCCGGTTTCTTGCTCCTGAGTCATGAGCTTGGAATTGATTTTGAGGGTAAAGACGTCACACAGGTCATGACCGGGTATTTAAAGGAAAAAGACCCGGAGTGTTTGAAGGGCGGATTTGTATGCCTGGACTCAGGCGACCTGACGGCCGGGTTTGCAAGTGGATCTTCACTAAGGCGTGCGATGGTCGTGTGTCCGGCCTCCATGGGAACTATTGCGAGGATTGCCTGCGGCATTTCCTCTAATTTGATAGAGCGGGCCGCCGACTGTATGCTTAAAGAAGGAGGCAGGCTGGTTCTGGTTCCAAGGGAGACCCCGCTTAACATGATACATCTTGAAAACATGCTTACCCTTACAAAGGCCGGGGCAACGGTGCTTCCTGCAATGCCCGGGTTTTACCACAAGCCTGAGACCATAGCAGATATGGTTGATTTTGTTGTAGGTAAAACACTCGATTGCCTTTGTATTGAAAACGACCTTTATAAACGCTGGACAAAAGAGTCTTAGCATTATAACTTAAAATTAATGAACTATCCTGTTGTAGCCGCGGTGGTCAAATTCACGGATAGGAACAGAAGACTGTTGCATACTATATGCCGTGCGCAGCACTTTACGGGATGCCTACGTTATGCTTGATGCAAAATTTTTAAGAGACAACACCGAAGAAGTTGAAAAAAGGCTTGCCACAAGGGGCGGGGGGATTGACCTTGCGCAGTTTAAAACTCTTGATGAAACGCGGCGCAGGCTTCTTAAAGAGGTAGAGGCCCTTAAGGAGCGGCGCAACATGGTGTCCGCAGAGGTTGCCGCTCTGAAAAGGGAGGGAAAAGACGCCTCAGCCATTATCTCGGCCATGAAGGACGTGTCAGTTGAAATAAAAAATCTGGATAAAGAAGTTAGCGAGAGCGAGCAGAGTTTAAGCAAGATTACTCTGGACATACCAAACCTGCCGCATGAAACAGTGCCGGTTGGTCGGGACGAAGACGATAACCGACTTGAGCGGGTGGTAGGTGATAAGCCGGAGTTTTCGTTCGCCTCAAAAGACCATGTTGCCATTGGCGAGGCTCTTGGCATACTGGATTTTGAGCGCGCAGGAAAACTTTCGGGTGCGCGCTTTAGTCTCTTAAAGGGCGCAGGCGCAAGGCTTGAACGCGCCCTTATAAACTTTATGCTCGACCTGCATACGGCGGAACACGGATATACCGAGACGCTGCCGCCTTTTATGGTAAAGAGCGAGTGTTTCTTCGGCACAGGGCAGCTTCCGAAGTTCGAGGACGACCTGTTCAAAATCGAAGGATGGGAGCATTACCTTGTCCCGACCGCCGAAGTGCCTGTAACAAACATACACCGCGAAGAGATACTGAGTCAGTCGCAGTTGCCGGTCTGTTACGCCGCCTATACCCCGTGTTTCAGGAAAGAGGCGGGAAGTTACGGTAAGGACGTAAAAGGCCTTATCCGGCTGCATCAGTTTAACAAGGTCGAGCTTGTTAAGTTTGTAGCGCCCGAGACGAGTTACGATGAGCTTGAAAAACTTACCCAAAACGCCGAAGAAGTCTTAAAGCGGCTTGGGCTGCATTACAGGGTAATAACGCTTTGCACGGGCGATGTTGGGTTTTCGTCGGCCAAGACCTACGACCTTGAGGTGTGGTTGCCGGGGCAGGAGAAGTACCGTGAGATATCTTCGTGCTCTAACTTCGAGGACTTTCAGGCAAGGCGCGCCGGCATAAAATACAGACCAGGCGGCGGTAAGCCAGCCTTTTTGCATACGCTTAACGGAAGCGGCCTTGCCGTTGGCAGAACGCTTGTTGCCGTACTTGAAAACTACCAGAACGCGGATGGCACGGTGACCGTGCCGGACGTTTTGCGCCCCTACATGGGGGGGCTTGAAAAGATAGAGAAAATAGGGTAAGGTTTGTTTTCGGTTGTATGTTTCAAAACAAAATTAGTGGAATTTTATCTTAAATAATTTCAGATACCAATACGGAGGGTTAGTCTAATTGGTAAGGCAGCGGACTTGAAATCCGCCGGGTTAATAGCCCTTGAGGGTTCGACTCCCTTGCCCTCCGCCATTTTTATAGTTCTGACACTTCTGCACCAAATTCAATTTTATAGCCAAATAAAAGGGACCACCTCTATAGGTAGTTTTTTCTTTTTTGAGATTTCCAAAAGGTGCGGTCGCAAAATCATGACAGGCGAAGAAAAGGATATTTTAAAACAAAAGATGCTCGCTGATATTAGCGAGCTTGAAGAAACCGCAACCAGGCTTCGAGAGTCCTCAAGGCCTGTGGCGCCGGATAATGCCATAGGGCGTCTTACGAGGATGGAGGCGATAAACGCCAAGGCCATAAGCGAGGTCTCTTTGTCCAATGCCAGGAACAGACTTACCCGGCTTAAGACTGCCCTTGCAAGGCTCAACAATGATGAGGACTTCGGTGTCTGCCGCGAGTGTGAAGAGCCCATTCCGGCAGGGCGCATCATGATCATGCCCGAGAGTGTATACTGTGTAAAGTGCGCCAGTGGCAGGTGATTGGTTCGGTCATATTTTCGTCACAGTGGAAAAATATAATAGATTGTAGATTACCAGGGGAAAGAATTAGACCGGTTGAAACAGGTAGCTTGTTACCCGAATTCTGGCTTAGGGGTTCGACTTGTATTACATGGACGTCAACCACCCGCCTTCGTCTACAAGCCGCTCACCCTTCTTTAGTTCAGGTATGAAATCAGTATATCGCATTGTCCATTTTCCGGCACCTCTACCGGAAGTGACGCCGGGTACTGCGCCTTTGGTTATAGCTCATCACATGCGCCCGTGTTATTCCCCTTTAAGGTACTCTGCGTACTTCCTGTGAAAGTGTTGCAAATGCGCCATGCCTCTGGCCAGTTTCATGATTTCTACAATTTTTACACTCGCGTATTTAGTCTCTGCTGCTTTTGCCTGGTCGCGCCAGTCCTCGTCTACTTTAAACCCGTATAACCACCAACTGCCCTGGCCGGGGTTTAAATTACAACGGGCAACTTTCGTCCAGGAGCTTACTGT
>CBDUXY010000163.1:0-6645 GCA_965371305.1 uncultured bacterium | reverse complement strand
GGAGAGATGACCGAGTGGCCGAAGGTGTACGCCTGGAAAGCGTATGTGCATTAACGTGCACCGAGGGTTCGAATCCCTCTCTCTCCGCCATTTTTTATGAAGCTTACAGTTCCTTTGGCTCTTAAGTTTAGAGCCTTACCCCTGACGCAAGTCAGGATATATAATGAAAGACCGATTTTTTTAACTACTCATATTTCAGTAATGGAAAACGGGTGATGTTGATAGCCGGGTCTTGCGCAATGGATGAGCGCCCAATCCCGCCAGGTCCGGAAGGAAGCAACGGTAAGTGCTTTTGACATGTGCCGCAAGGGTGCCTGGCTATCAATACCGCCCGTTTTTTTTTGTATATTGCAACAGTTATTTGTATTTTTTTACATCCGTAATTCCTGAAGCTTGTTGCTGAATCTACCCACCCTAAGGTGCTGCGCACGGCAGATGCTGCAACGGTTGTTTGTACAGTTTGATAAAAAAGCTTTTGTATTAATTTGCTCACCTTGAGGTGTTCGCTCACCTTGAGGTGCTGCGCAGGTAAGAAAATACCGGAGAGAAACGCTACGTGACGTATCAGGTACTTGCCAGAAAGTGGAGACCGGCCCTGTTTGAAGAAGTCGTCGGTCAGGAGCATGTAGTAAGGACCCTTACGAATGCAATCGGTATGGGCAGGATCGGCCATGCCTATTTGTTTTCCGGCCCAAGGGGGGTGGGTAAGACAACTGTTGCAAGGATCCTTGCAAAGTGTCTTAACTGCGAGCAGGGGCCGACGGCCCGGCCGTGCGGTGAGTGCAACCTGTGCACGGGTATTACGAAAGGTTCTCTTGTTGACGTGCTTGAGATTGACGGGGCCTCCAATACGAGCGTTGATAACGTGCGTGAGCTTCGGGAAAGCGTCAGGTACGCACCGGCTCAGGCCCGCTACAAGGTCTATATAATAGACGAAGTCCATATGCTCTCGGACTCGGCCTTTAATGCGCTTTTAAAGACCCTTGAGGAGCCGCCCCCTCACGTTGTTTTTGTTTTTGCAACAACAGAGCCGCATAAGATCCCGGCAACTATTCATTCCAGATGCCAACGTTTTGATTTTAAGCGAATCGCGCTTAAGATGATTCACTCGCACCTTCAAAAGATTGCAATTAACGAGGGTGTTAAGATAGACGACGACGCCCTTTACCTGATAGCAAGGGAGTCCGAGGGGGGCCTGAGGGACGCGCAAAGCCTGCTTGAACAGGTGATTTCGTTCTCCGGCGCTACAATCGGCCTCGCCGATGTAACGGGTGCGCTCGGGGTAATGGACCGTTCGGTTATATTCGATCTCTCTACGGCGATGGTTAAAAAAGATACGGCAGAGTGTTTGAATATTGTTGAAAAAATACATGATTTCGGGTATGATTTTAAGAAGGTTACGGTCGGGTTGCTTGAAAATATAAGGGACCTGGTGGTTACAAAGGTAACGGCTGACGCAGGCAAGGCACTTACTCTTGACGTTACCGACCAGGAGGCGGACCGCCTTAAAGAGCTTTCGGAGATGACCGGGCTTGAAAGGTTACAGATGCTCTTCTCTGTCCTTGGTAAGGGGCTTGAACAAGTCATACGGTCGTCAACGCCGAGGTTCTCATTTGAGATGATGCTTGTAAAGGCAAGCATGCTTGAGGACGTAAGAGATGTAGGAGAGTTGATTGCCGAGCTTGAGGCCTTAAGTGGTCGCAGGAGAAGCTTCGCCCCAGGCAGTGACGATCGAGGCGGGCCGGGGCCGGGTGTCCAGTCAAGCCGTAACCCTGCACAGGCGCGCCAAAGCGGCGCGAAAGAACAAACCGGTAGCCCGGTTTGTTCTGATAACGCCGCACTTCAGCCCAAAGCCGCCCCGAAAGTAGACAGTAACACGGCGCAGGGCGGAGACACTGGCACTGCCGATGAAGGTCGCGGCTTGCACAGCGCTAACGCCGCGCAAGACCGGCACGCAGACTCACCCCCGGCAAATTCGGATAAGAAAGACAAAAAAAATGATACAGACGGTTCTGTTTCCGGGTTTAAGGCTTTTGCAGGCGATAGGAATAAAAGAATTTTTGAGGCAATCGACACTGTCAGGTTGACACCCGACAGGGCAACGCTTATAATTAGCATTTATCCGGAGAAGTTCAGTTTTATAGAGGCTGTTAAAAAAGACGATTTAATTGGGCTTGCTAAAGAGTATTTTAAAGAATTCAGTTTTCATATAGACATTATTAAGAGTGGCGAAGGCTCGGGCGAAGAGGCCGTTGAGAACTCAGGAGTAGCAGGAGTGGCAGGGGGGGCAGGGGGGACGGACGCCCCTGGCAGTGAGTCTAACACTGGCGCAGGCATTGAAAATGGCGCAAACGACGTAAACAACGTAAACAATAAAGGCAAGTCCACACGGCCCGACCCGGTACTCAGGCAAGCCCTGGTCACGCTCGGCGGCAAGGTAATAAGATAGTCCGGGGCAGTCCGGGCAGGCTGTATTAAAAAGCCATTAGAGTAGCTAAGTCAGTCCGGGACAGTCGGTATTAAAAAGCCGTTAGAGTAGTTAAGTCAGTCCGGGCAGGCGGGATTAAAAAAGCAATCTTAGAGGGGTGAAAGATAAATGGGTAATAAAATCGGAAATATAATGAAGCAGGCCCAGGAGATGCAAGCGAAGATGGCCGAGATCCAGAAGGGTCTTGCCGATAAGACCTGCGAGGCCTCTTCGGGCGGTGGCATGGTTACGGCCGTTGTCAACGGAGACCTGAAACTCGTTGGTTTAACTATTGACAAAACGGTTGTTGATCCGGGTGATATTGAGATGCTTGAAGACCTCGTTGTTGCAGCAGTTAATGAGGCTCAGGGCAGGGCGCAGGAGATGGCCTCCGAGGAGATGGGTAAAGTCACTGCCGGACTGAACATCCCGGGGCTATAGAGAAGAGCATTGACAATCGAACAAGAACCTATATCAAGACTGGTAAAGGCTTTTTCCGGTCTTCCCGGAATCGGTGAGAAGACCGCTTCGCGTCTGGCAATGTTTATACTTAACGGGAAAAGGGAGTTTTCCGACGAACTGGTAAGGGCCCTGATTGACGTAAAAGAAAACGTAACCCTGTGTCCCGAGTGCATGAGTTTCTCGGCAGTTACTCCGTGCAGGGTGTGTGCGGACAGTTCAAGGGACGCTTCGGTTATCTGCGTTGTAAGTGATTATAAAGACCAGCTTGCCCTTGAGACTGCCGGTAGTTACAACGGCACGTACCATGTGCTTCACGGCCTTCTTGCCCCGCTAAAGGGCATAGGACCTGACGAGATAAAGATAAAGGAACTCATAGACAGAGTCAGGCCCGGGGGACAGAGGGGGGTAGGCGAGACCGGTGCGACAGAGGGAAGCGAGCAGGGCACGGACGGCTGTGAAACCAGGGTGAGCATACGCGAAGTAATACTCGCTACAAGCTTTGACGCCGAGGGTGAGGCAACCGCACTCTATATTAATAAACTGCTTGGTGAGTTTGACGTTAAGATTACTCGCATAGCTTCGGGCATACCGGTTGGAAGTTATATAGAGTATATGGACCCTAACACGCTTGGCAGGGCCATGAATGGAAGAAACGAACTTTAGTAATTTAGTAAGCGAGAGAGAGAGAGAGTTTTGCAGGAATACAAAAAACTAAAGGCGTCTGATTTTTTTTGCGCTTTTATAGTAATATAGGGAGGGGTGAGAAGGTATGAGTGATAATTACACTGAGATAAGATGGCACGGCAGGGCGCAGCAGGGTATTGTTACTGCGGCAAAACTGCTTGGTGAGTCCGCACTTGTTGGCGGTAAGCAGGTCCAGGCCTTCCCTGAGTTCGGCCCGGAAAGAATGGGAGCGCCCGTGAGGGCGTACAATAGAATATCGAACGCGCCAATCAGAGTGCATTGCCAGGTGAAAGAGCCGAATATTGTTTTGATCGTGGACCCGACACTCATAGGCACGGTAGACCTTACCGGAGGAACCGGCAGCGACGCGGTCTTTATGGTTAACACCACGCATACCCCGGCCGAAATGAGAGAGGCGCTTTCTCTTGAAGCCGGTTTTGGTAAGGTATTTACGCTCGACGCATCCGAGATCTCTCTTGAGACAATAGGGCGCTTTATGCCTAACACCGCCATGCTCGGGGCCCTTTCAAAGGCAACCGGCATTGTCGAGTTCTCCTCGGTCGTGGATAACTTTAAAACAAACTATGCAAAAAAATACAGCCCAAAGGTCATAGACGGAAACGTCCGGGCCATGCAAAGGGGTTTTGACGAGGTGCAAGGTGAGTGATAGCGAAAAAAAAGATAAAGAGCAATGCAGAGAAGCCGCACATGCCGGTATAATATTCGAAGCCGGCAGCGCCCATAATTATGAAACAGGCGGATGGCGTTATCTCGTGCCTGTTTTAGATGAGGAAAAATGTATAGATTGCCTTATATGCTGGGTCATGTGCCCGGATTCCGCCATTATAGTGGAAGACGGCAAGATGGTTGGGTTCGATCTTGACCACTGTAAGGGGTGTGGTATTTGTGCGACCGAGTGCCCTGATAAGGTGAAAGCCATACTGATGGAGGATGATAAAAAATAATGGCGCCACAGACGAAGATAGAAAAACAAATCGGGCTTACAGGCAACTCCGCCATGGCCCTTGCGATGAAACAGATTAATCCCGGCGTATGCCCTGCGTACCCGATTACTCCGTCAACTTCCGTTATCGAGGGTTTTGCAAGCTACCACGCTGACGGTGAAGTTGATACCGAGCTTATAACTGTCGAGAGCGAACATTCGGCCATGAGCGCATGTGTCGGGGCGTCGGCGGCAGGGGCAAGGGTCATGACGGCCACAAGCTCTCAAGGGCTTGCCCTTATGTGGGAGATGCTCTACATTGCCTCTGGCATGAGACTCCCGATAGTAATGACCCTTGTTAACAGGGCCCTCTCAGCCCCCATTAACATCCACTGCGACCACTCCGACTCAATGGGTGCGAGGGATTCGGGCTGGATACAGATTTACTCGGAAACCGTGCAGGAGGCTTATGATAACCTCTTCCAGGCCGTAAGGATTGCCGAAGACAGCCGCGTGCTTACGCCTGCCATGGTATGTCTTGACGGGTTTATTACAAGCCACGCAATTGAGAACATAACACTGATTGAAGACGCAGGTATAAGGGACTTTGTAGGTAAGTACAAACCCAAGCAGTCGCTGCTTGACACGGATAACCCGATTACAATGGGAGCCATTGCGCTTCAGGACTACTACATAGACTTTAAAAAGCAGCAGAGCGAGGCAATTGCCGGGGCAAAGGAAGTGGTAATAGAAGTCGGCAAGGAATTTGGCAAGAAGTTTGGCCGTCATTACGGACTTTTTGATGCCTATAAGCTTGACGACGCCGACGTGGCAGTCGTGATACTGAACTCGGCTGCCGGTACTACAAAGGCTGCCGTTGATAAGCTAAGGGCCGAGGGTAAAAAAGTCGGCGTGCTTAAGCCAAGGCTCTACAGGCCGTTTCCGTATGCCGAGCTTGCCGAGGCATTGAAAGACGTAAAGGCTGTGTGCGTGCTTGACCGCGCCGACTCGATGAACGGGTTTGGCGGGCCTCTTTTCAGCGACATACGTTCGGCCCTGTACGACCTTGAAAAACGCCCGCAGATAATGGGACGCATATACGGGCTTGGTGGCCGGGATTATACGCTTGAAGACGCCCTTGACGTGTACGGCGAACTCTACAAGGTGCTTGAGACAGGCAAGGTCGAGTCTCTTAACGGGTATATAACACTTACGGAAGAAAAATCGATTAACATGTAAAAACCGCGCAGCTTATTGCGCGGCATTAAAAGAGGATATAAATTATGGCTACTTTAAAACAACTTGCTGAAAAAGATGAACTGTTAAGCGGAGGCCACAGGCTTTGCGCCGGGTGTGGCATACCTCCGA
The DNA here is from genome assembly GCA_965371305.1 of uncultured bacterium. Taxonomy (GTDB): domain Bacteria; phylum Desulfobacterota; class GWC2-55-46; order GWC2-55-46; family DRQE01; genus CBDUXY01. Next base: position 721 of record CBDUXY010000163.1, on the reverse strand, counting down.
TAGTCAGGCTTATTTTGAGAAGTGCCGGAGGCCCTGTAGTGGCTTCGACAGCTACCGGGTGTTTGGAGGTCGGAACGACGATTTACCCTTACACCTCGTGGAGAATACCATGGATACATTCGGCATTTGAAAACGTTGCAGCAACCATAAGCGGCATAGAGAGCGCTTATAACGCACTTAAAAGAAGCGGCGACCTGCCGGGCGGGGAAAAGGACGTAGACACTAAGTTCGTCGCCTTTGGCGGCGACGGCGGAACGTATGATATAGGTTTCCAGGCACTTTCAGGCGCACTTGAGAGGAATCATAATTTTCTCTACGTGTGTTATGACAACGGCGCGTATATGAATACGGGCATACAGCGCTCAAGCGCAACCCCGTTTGGCGCGGCAACGACCACTTCTCCGGCAGGCTCGGTCATACCGGGTAAGGCTCAGTGGAGGAAAGACCTGACGCGTATTGTTGCGGCCCATAACATACCGTACGCTGCCCAGGCCTCACCTCACAACTGGCGCGATCTTCAAAGAAAGGCAGAGAAGTCAATGCAGACGGTCGGGGCTACATTTTTAAATGTAATTTCCCCCTGTCCGCTCGGGTGGTACACGAAGAGCGAAGTCTCGATGGAGACGGCAAAACTTGCTGTCGAGACATGTTACTGGCCTCTTTACGAGGTGGACGAGGGTAAACTGAAGATAAATTACAGGCCAAAAGAGAAGAGGCCTAT
>CBDUXY010000162.1:0-6680 GCA_965371305.1 uncultured bacterium | reverse complement strand
GAACGTTTGTTCAGCTTCATAAGGCAAAAGGAGGCACGCCTTTCAAGGTGTTTGCAGCCATTTGGGCGGCAGGCCTGCTCCTGCTCTTTATTACCGGTTTTATTATTGCGATGAAAACACCTATGATACGAAAGAGCGTTTTAATATCTGCAGCGTGCGGGTTTGTCGTGTTTGTAATACTGGTTGTCATTGGATAGAGGATAATTGCACAGGAATGAAGATTTTTAATTGATCAGTTTTATATTACAAAAAATCAGGAGACTTGGAAATGATAATGAAAATGAAAAAATTTGTAATGGCAGCGGCGTTATTGACGTTTACTGTGTTTATGTTTTCAGGGTGTGTCAGCACCAAGACATACGAGCAGGCCTTAAGCGACATAGATACAAGGGACGTGAGGGTCGAGGCACTTACGAATGAACTCGCCACTTGCAACAAAGACCTGGATGAGCTGACGGCATTAAAGGCGAAAGAGGACGCGGATTATCAGGGCCGTATCGACGCCCTTATGAGCAAAGGCATTACCACTACAAGGGAGATGAAGCTGGTGGAGAACGAAAGAGACAGGCTTAGCAAAGCGAGTATTGTCACGGCCGCTCGGGTTGCTTCGCTCGAGGGCAGGAGGGATTTTCTTGAGCGCGAGCTTTCGAGGCTTAAACTAAAGGCAGGCGAGGTGAGTGCAAAAAAAGAGCTTGAACTTCGAAACATAAAAAACACTTACGACAGCCTTGTCCGGGAGATGGAGGGGGAGATAGAGAAAGGTCAGATAAAGATAACCCAGGCTGTTGACAGGCTTACTGTTAGTATGGTGGAGAAGATACTTTTTGATTCGGGAAAGGCAGAGATAAAACCGGCCGGTCTTAAGGTGTTAAAGAGGGTCGGCGATATACTTAAGAAAGTCGAGGGCAAGCAGGTAAGAATTGAGGGGCACACCGATAACGTACAGATTGGCTGGAAGCTCCGCGAAAAATACCCGACAAACTGGGAGCTATCTACGGCAAGGGCAACGAACGTTGTCAGGTATATCCAGGATGAGGTCGGCATTGCGCCCGAGTTGCTCTCGGCCTCCGGCATGAGCGAGTACCACCCGGTTGCAAGCAACGATACGCGCGAGGGTAAGGCAAGTAACAGGCGTATTGAGATAGTGCTCCTGCCGTTCGACGCTGCCAAGGTGCTTCGGGAGCTTAAGCAGTAGGAAGTAATAATGAATTATGCGCAACGGGTGATTTAAAATAATTCACGTTGTGATGTTTGTTGCAATTGTTATATCTTGTGATATAATGCATCTACATAACAGATAAATACATTTAAGTTAATGTACGTATAAAGAAGTGCGATTTATATGATGAAGAGTTAGTCACATGCCCAGCCTGATATTACATTGCGGTATATGCAGGTTTAAGTAAGCATTTTCTGTGATGTAAAGGAGGTAATTAAAATGTCTATTAATAGTGCTGTCGATATTTTAAGGCCAGGTTGCATTTTCATGAAAATGGGGGATTACGGTAAACAAGCGCCCGGGTGGACCGTTAAGAAAAAGATTGGAAACCCACGTTTGTACGTTGCAACCATCTCACTTGCCGCTGTTATCTTTTTAATAGACCTCTTAATTCCTCTTGGCGTTGCAGGCGGTGTACCTTACGTTGCCGTGGTGTTGCTTGCCCTGTGGTCGCCGAAGAAAGAATTTATCGCCTACATGGGCATACTCTGTGTTTTGCTGACCGTTCTCGGTTACTTTGCTTCTCCCGAGGGTGGTGAGTTGTGGAAAGTACTTGCAAACCGCTTTCTTGCTGTTTTTGCCATTTCGGTAGCCGCTACGATGGGTGTTGCGTACCGTAGGGCAGTTAACGGGAAACAAAGGGAGATAAACGAGCTTCGTACAACACTCTCCAATACCAAGACGATTAAGGGAATCATACCAATATGTGCTTCATGCAAGAACATTCGCGACGAGAAGGGGGCATGGGAGAGAGTCGAGACCTACGTGGGAGAACATACGGAAGCTATTTTCACTCACGGCGTATGTCCTGATTGTTTTGAAATACTCTATCCGGATAACCCGTATTCTCCGAAAAAAAATAGTTCCCCCGGGCCTGCCTGGAAATAGGCCCGGGCATGTGCCGCAAGAGCTGATGACTTCTGGCGCGTAAGGAGCCAACTACTGTCTTCCTTTGTGCGCTTCTGTGCAGTTTGCGTGAGTTGTCACGGCCATGGCAATTTGCAGTTCAAGACGTCCTGTAACCATAAAGTCAACTCCCCCTCCCCCCTCATCACTTTACTTTTCCCTTGACACAAATCATCCTTTATATTATAAAATATGTTACAGTTTAATATGTATTATTGCTTCTTATCAAGAGTGGCGGAGGGAACTGGCCCTGCGAAGCCACAGCAACCGGTTCGGCTATTTAAGTCGGACGCCCGGTGCTAAATCCAGCAAGGTCTTGTCGGTATTGTCGCCCGGACTGAATACTTGGTAGATAAGGAGAGTCTTAATAGAGGCCTCTTCTTAGCTGCATCCTGAGAAGGGGATTTTTTTTGCTATTTTGCTAATTAATGATGCCGGGGCGCCTGGGGCAAAAGAGGTGGTAGGGGAAAAAGTGCACCCGGAGCAAAGGGGCAGGGGGCAAGGTGGCGACGGGGCAGAGGGGCGATGGGGCAGAGGCGTTAAGCGAGATTTTTAGATTTAGTAAATTTGCAAGCCGCAGTCTGGCGGTTTTGACACGGTTATAACAGGAGGATTAATTAGATGAGTTTTGTAAAGGCCCTTAAGTGCAGAGAATGCTCCCGAGAGTATCCGAAAGAGGCGCTGCACGTCTGTGAATATTGTTTCGGCCCGCTTGAGGTCGATTACGAATACGATGAGATTAAAAAAGTCCTGACGCGGGAATTAATAGAGTCGCGCGAGCCCAACATGTGGCGCTACAAGGAGTTGCTGCCACTTGAGGGAGCCCCGACTGTCGGTATGCAGGTCGGTTACACCCCCCTTGTAAAAGCCGACAACCTTGCAAAGGTGCTCGGTGTTGAGGAGCTGTATCTGAAAAACGACGCGGTTAACTTCCCCTCGCTTTCGTTTAAGGACAGGGTCGTCTCCGTTGCCATGAGCAAAGCGATAGAGCTTGGCTTTGACATTGTCTCTTGCGCCTCGACAGGAAACCTTGCAAATTCCGTTGCCGCTAATGCCGCCGCAGCTGGTCTTAAAAACTTTGTTTTTATTCCCTGCGACCTTGAGAGGACCAAGATCACAGGCACGCTTGTTTACGGCTCAAACGTTGTCGGAATAAAAGGCACCTACGACGAAGTGAACCGTCTTTGCAGCGAGATTGCAGGCAAATACGGCTGGGCCTTTGTTAACATAAACATACGCCCGTATTATGCGGAGGGATCTAAGACGTTTGGTTATGAAATAGTTGAGCAGCTCGGGTGGAAAACGCCTCAGCACATTGTCGTTCCTATGGCAGGAGGCTCGCTCATAACAAAAATTGGCAAGGCCTTTAAAGAGTTCCACGACCTTGGCCTGATCGACAAGTGTGATGCGAAGATATACGGCGCGCAGGCAACCGGGTGCTCCCCGATAGTTGCGGCCGTTAAGAAAGGCAGCGAGCTTATAGAGCCGGTAAAACCCGATACCATTGCAAAGAGTCTGGCAATAGGCAATCCGGCTGACGGTTATTATTCGGCCCGCACCATGCGCGACAGCGGAGGGTGGGGCGAGGACGTAAGCGACGCTGAGATTATCGACGGTATAAAATTGCTCGCAGAGACCGAAGGCGTATTTGCCGAGACCGCAGGCGGCGTTACGGTTGGCGTGACCAAAAAGCTCATTGAGCAGGGCCGTATTCCACGAGATGAATCCATTGTTATCTCAATAACCGGTAACGGCTTAAAGACCCAGGAAGCGCTCGAGGGCAAGCTCGTGGAGCCGCCCGTCATTGAGGCAAGCCTTGGGGACTTCGACACGCTCGTTGAGAACTCCGGAACAAAGTACGCAACGGAAAAGGGCTGAAGCCACTCGCTTTCGGCAATCGGCAGGTAATCCCGGCGTGAAAGAAAACAGCTATGTTTGCTGTTTTTTTTCTTATACAATTGTCGTGTTTTTTGATAAAATATTAAATTAGGCAGTGCTTTACTTTCGAGCTAGCCTATACATAAACACAAAAACAAAAAAACCCTCTCGTAGTTTTGAGAGGGTTTTAATAGATAACTCTAATACCACCGGGTTGCAATCTGGTTAACATAGTAAAAGTCCTCTCTTGAAAAACTGAAAAATGAGAGGTTTTTATATATAGAAATAATCATGGAGAAAGAATGGATCATTTTATTGAGGATAAAACAAATAAAGTCGACGTAAATATAACCGGCAAGGACGAGAAGCTTAACTTTGACGACCTTAAAAGCGGCGGGTTTATCAAGCAGAAGCAAAAAGACCTTTTCACGGTCAGGCTTCGCTGTCCGGGCGGTCACATTGCGACAGATAAGCTTGTTGAAATCTCAAAGATTGCGCACAAGTACAGCAAAGAAGGTGTTGTGCACCTCTCTTTTCGCCAGTCGCTTGAGATTCTTTACGTGGACTATAAGGAATTTAACAACATCGTTGCAGAACTTACAAAGATCGGCGTAAAGGTCGCTTCATGCGGACCAAGAGTCAGGGTCCCGACCGCTTGCGGCGGTTGCCAGTATAATCCCAACGGCCTTTCAGAGACCCAGGGGCTTGCAAAGATGGTCGATGACAAGTTCTTCGGCACTCCGACGCACCATAAGTTCAAGACCTCTTTCTCTGGTTGCCCTATTGATTGCGCAAGGACAAACGAGATGGACCTTGCCTTTCAGGGCGTTGTCGATCCCGAATACGTAGACGACCTTTGCACAGGCTGCACCATATGCTCGGAGGCCTGTAAAGAGCCTGCAATCGTAGCCGACCCTGATACGGGCCGACCCATATTCGACGTGAAGGACTGCATATTTTGCGGCGATTGCATAAGGGCGTGCCCGACAAGCGCATGGATTGCAAAACGCCACGGCCATATCGTAAGGGTCGGGGGCAGGCACGGCCGTCACCCGCTTGACGGGTTCGAGGTGGCAAGGTTTGTTCCGGATGAGCTGATCCCGGAGATAATAGAAAAAACCATAGACTGGTACGTTACAAACGGAGTAAGAGGGGAGAGGATTGGGCTTACGCTCAGACGTGTCGGGCTTGACCATTACCGCGAGCACATGGCCGGGACGTTTGGCCAGTACGCCGTGGAAGACGTATTAAGAGTGGAAAAGGAGAAACAATAATGACTGAAGATAAAGATATAAAAGAGAGTCTGGACTTAAGAGGGGTAATGTGCCCCATGAACTTCGTAAAGACCAAGCTGAAGCTTGAATCAATGGAAGAGGGAGAGATACTCGAAATACTTCTCGATAGCGGTGAGCCAATTCAAAACGTACCGAAAAGCCTTAAGGACGAAGGCCAGAAGATTGTGGACGTTAAGAAAGAAGGCGACCACTTCAGGCTTAAGATAGAGAAAAGCGACTGACACCTTAGGTGAGCAGATTTTGCAACAATCTTTTGTGCCTACGGAGTTTTTAAGACACGCACAAGTAACTGTTGCGGTTTTTGCCGTACGCAGCACCTTAGGTGAGCAGATTTCGCAACAATCTTTTGTGCCTAAGGAGTTTTTAAGACACGCACAAGTAACTGTTGCGGTTTTTGCCGTACGCAGCACCTTAGGTGAGCAGATTTCGCAACAATCTTTTGTGCCTACGGAGTTTTTAAGACACGCGCAAGTAACTGTTGCGGCTTTTGCCGTACGCAGTACCTGCGGTGGGCAGATTTTGCAACAATCTTTTAGATTTATGTGACTTAAGATACATACATAAATGCTTCATTATTATAAAACATAATTTTTTTCATAACAAACAGGAGGACATACGTTATGGCAGTAAAGGTAAGGATACCGACGCCGCTTAGAAAGATTACAGGAGGCAACGACGAGGTCTCAGCCCAGGGCGCGACCGTAAACGACGTACTTGCAGATCTGGAAAAAAACTACCCGGGCCTTAAAGAGCGCATCTGCGAAGAAGACGGTTCGATCAGAAAATTCGTAAACCTCTACCTCAACGACGAAGACATACGTTTTAAGGAAAACCTCGGTACGACGCTTAATGAGGGTGATGAGCTCTCTATAATACCTGCAATAGCCGGTGGTCAGAGCGTTTAAGAACTGTTTAGTTTGTTTGTTGCAGGCTATTATTTTACCGGGTTAAAGGGGCTTGGCAAAACCAGAAAACTTGTCCGGGCGCCCTTAATCCGCGCGGCCCTGTTAGATGTGAAGTGAGCAGTGGCGTTTGGGAAAAGGGATGAACAGAGGAGAGCAAAGTTGAAGAAAAAAGTATATCTAACGTATTCCGAGGAGCTTGTAAAAGAGCCGTTTATCTATAAGGTCGGCAAGCTCTATGACGTTATTACAAATATACGTCAGGCAAGTGTTTCCGACACAATAGGGATTGTTGCGCTTGAACTCGAAGGTGAGAGCGACGCAATAGAGAAAGCGATTGAATACTTCCGGCAGGCGATCGAGCTAGAGCCCGACTACGCTTCGGCCTATGGATTACTAGCCTTCTCCTACTGGGAGAGTAGCTGGTATGGCGTTAATCCCTGGGGAGAGGCAGCACGGAAAGCAAGGGCAGCGGCTACG
>CBDUXY010000161.1:0-6681 GCA_965371305.1 uncultured bacterium | reverse complement strand
CCGCTCTCCAATGGCCTGCTAGCCGACTTATCATAAAACAGGCTCGGCTTCGGGGACTTACCCTCCGGGTTCTGACACCAAACACAGGAAAGCGGGCAGCCTTTAAAAAAAACCGTAGTTCGTATGCCAGGCCCGTCGTAACTTGAGTCGCGCTTTATGTCGAATATGATCGCCTTATTTTCCAAACTTCACTCCAAAAGGTCAATCGCCTTAATTCCTCTATGGCTAAAGGGAAAGTTCCACGTTCTTGGCTATGGCTCCGAGCTTAAATATATGACCGGAATTACCTGAAATCTGAACAAGGTTCTCGATCATAAGCGAGGCCACATCCACGCTGCCGCCACTGCCAAGCAAATCCTTTATGGTCTCGGCATCCTTAAAACGAAGAACCAGATCTACCTTATCAGGGTCCTTCTCAAGCTTATCGGCCTGTGCCTCGTCCATGGTCTTAACGTCTATAACGGCGTCTGGATTAAGAACGCCGTCTCCTATAAGAAGTTCCTGCGGTTTAGGACAAAAGCAAAAATAAACGTTCATGTCATCATCCACCTTCTTGGTGCGAAGGAGGAACTTCCCCTGATAATAACGCTTTCCGTTTTGTGAAAGTGGGTCGTTCATTACGAAGTTCTCTTCGAAAAAGTCTCTGCCCCTATTGATATTATCGCGCATCATTATGTAGCCAAAGCCAAGCTTCAAGGCAACGGCTATACCTTCGGCAAGTAATTTTCCATTCATCTGGTTAACAAGCCCGCTTGCGTTACTGCTCATGCCGCCTATCTGCATTACTCGCTTTATCTCATTTCTAAAATGTGGTATTGCTGCATGCATGATAAGTCACCTCCATGTAACGGTTATATTATTAGTGGTGGCCTTCGCTGCCGTTCTCTATAGAGAAGTTTGACCTGTCGATTATCTCCTGCCTCATATCTTTACTAAGTGTCACGAAATAAGCTGAATAACCGGCAACGCGAATCATTAAGTCACGGTACGGTTCCAGTGCTTTTCGCGCTGCACTTCCGGCGCCTTTGGCCTCTGCCTTACATGCAACTCTGTGAGCCTCCTTGAACTCTTCAATAGAGGCAACACACATCTGAACCAACACCCCGTCCTTATCGTTAAAGGCCTTCATGTAGTTAGCCATCCTCACTGTATCGTCGGCTATGCTGGCACTACCTCTTGGCGTAAGACTCAGGTTATAGGTATAACCGTTCTGTACCGTATCGGGATCCACCGAAGTAACGCCGTCTATATGATCAAGTATCCCTATTGGGTCTCCGTTTCGCATCCTGATATTCGCACAAGGCGTTATGCCGCTTGCAAAAGACGCCCCCTTTTTTCGGCCGTTTGGCGTGGACTTTGACAACATTCCAAAGCCCGCATGATTGGTCATGCTCCAGTACCCGGTAAGGTAACGCCCCCCCCTGTGTGAGCGGTATTTGAAAAAAGTATCCTGGATGATCTTTGTAAGATCGTTTGTGTACTTAACCGCCAGACTATTATCGGCTCCTGCGCCTGCGCCGTACTTGGGGGCCTTGCTGATACCTCTAACTATCTCCTTCATCCGCCTGCGGTGAATAACGGCTGCGGTCGTCTCCCGATCATTTGAGAACATCCCCCAAAACGAGTCGCCTAATGAGTCCCAAAAACCGTTGTCATTGTCATCGTCTGAAGCATCCCCTCCCACAAAGTCTAACTTCATGGCCGAAAGAAGTTCTTCCTTTGATATCTTTCCCCCAAATACGAGAGAGTCTATAACCGTTAATGAGTCTATTACGTCGGCAAGCCCTATTATGGCCACACCTGACGAATTATACTTGGCACCTCCTGCCGCCAGGTCTCTGAACGACGCGTTATCGGCACCTGGCGTATTGGTGGGTCCTGTAAAGAGACCAGAGAGAAACGGCACAGGGCGGACCTTTTCCATGGCCCTGCCGAGATAGTTATTGTTCTGCACCACATGCCTTGCCATCTCATCAAGTTGAAAGCTGAAGGCCTCCATGAACTCTTTCATTGACTTCATTTTAATAAGCGGCATTGAGGTATATTTCTTTGTACCGTAAAAGAGGTTCGGAGAATTGTCTTTTACGCCGTCGCTCCGGTGCTTTCCACCATAGATGGTAAGCTCAAGTACTGCCGGGAGGACCACCAATGATGATCCGGTATTTCCATAGTGCCTGCCTGCGGAGTTTTGCTCAATGCATCCTATGGAAGCGTAGTCATGGGCGTCTTTTACGGCCTCCTTCTCGCTTATGCCGTCATGGGCCGCGTAGTAGGCCGACATGGACTTTACTACAGGCACATCGCCGTGTATGGCCGGAGTGGCCCTTGTAATAATATTGGCTTGACAAAGTCGCTTTAAGTAAGGACTGGTCGCGCCGTCTGGCAATTTCTCTCCGGCTGCGTCCAGGTGATGAATATCTTTATGGTATCGGGCATGGACGTTCGGGTCTCTTATGGCCAGCATCTCTGTAGCCTTAATAATGATGTATGTCATATCATTTACCGCGTCAGTAACAACGTTATCCTTCATGACGGTACCGCCAACGGTTAGAGCCTGATTTGACCCGCTACCTGCAAAGAGAGTTTCCGCCGCTTCAGGTGAGAGTGGCACGTGATCCGAGCAGCGAAGAAAGAAGTTACAGACAAGCTCAAGTGCAAACTTCGTATAGGCTGCCTTCTCATCCTCTGTCTCAAGCTTTTCCCAGTCGGATATATAGTAGGAATTCAAGAGCTGATCAAGCCTGCCTATTGAGAAGCCGAAGTTAGTATTTTCCTGCAAGAGCAGGTGGTAGCATATCCATATGCTGGTTAAAGCCTCGTGCAGGGTTTCGGGCGGGGCAGATGGTACTTTCCTGCATATTGCGGCAAGCGTATTGTTACCTGACTTCTCTGCTGCTGCAACCAAATGTTCCGAATAGACATTGGCGCCCTTAAAAACCTTAATTACACCTTCAAGAAATTCTTTCTCTTCAGGACTTACGGCACGAAGGTCACTGTTTATATCTTTTTCCATCTGCTCAATAAGTCCATTGGTGCCGTACTTAAGCAGACGCTCAAAGTCAGGTACCGTATGAGACACACAGGTTGCCTTGTCGCTGAGGAAAAAAGCTACCCTTTCAAATATCTCCTGACATCTTGGCGTCTCTCCGGCTTTTTTCTTTAGGACCGGGTCTGTTGAGTCTCCATATACTTTGTCTCGATTCTCATTTTTATACTTACTTGTATCGTAAGCACTATAACGCGCACTCTCCAGTACCGTCTTGCGCTCAAGCCAGTACGGAAAGACGTCTTTGCTTAGTTTTTCCGCTACGGCAGTGTCGATATCGAATGGGTTTTGAGGACGCTTTGAGACCGTCTTCAGCTCAGGCCATATACAAAGACCTATGGTGTCGACATGAACTATCGGTCCGACAAAACTCGTAGTGCTTTGCCCCGGCAGCAAGGCATCGGCAGCGACGATGGCCTTTTTATTGGTAAAGACATGATGGAGTGCCTCTGCCCGCCTTGTCGTATGCGAGAGATTCTCTCCCTCGCTCTTTATCATATAGTCGGTAAGTAGTCCTGGAAGCTCACCGCAAATCTTGGGTTTTCCTTTCGGTCCAAAGAGTTCTTGTCGCCATTTCTCAACGGCAGGGAAATCTCCAAGGTTAATATTACTTATGGCAAGGTCGCTGAGAGTCTTGATCTTTCTCCGGTCGTCGTTCGGTATTTCCGTAGATGCGGCTTGAGCGCCAGCACCAAGATTAACAGAAATACCTCCCCTCAGGTTGTTGTCAGGCATAACTACCTCCTTTCTTTTCTATTGCATATAAAGGTTTACCCTAATGCTCCGTTCCATATCTCAAATTTTCTATCATCACGCTCATCTTCAAGGTAAAAAGCAATAAAGGTCATGACGTCCCAGCTGGAAAACTCCATACTCTTTGGATCGAATCTTGCCATTTCATGCACCCGCCTCCATGTACCGGTATTCATGTATATCTTCTCAAAAGTCTCTTCCCCCTTCGGCACCTGGTCCAACAGTTCCACTTTATGATCATGCGTATGGCCGTAAATGACGAACCTTGCCTGGTTCTCTCGCATTAGCCTCTCGCTAAAGGCCTCCTTTTCGTAGTTGCTCCTCCTGAAGTTTTGAAGAAACTTCGTATTGATACCGGCAACGTCGCTAAATGAAACGAATTTGCTGAACTTCAAACCGGCCTCAAGGAAATCCACCATATCAAACGGATACCATGTGTCGTGTTGTTTCACAAAATCAATCTTAAGGAATTGATCCGCGAGGTCGTCCCATACCTTCTTTATCCTCTTTTCAATCTCCGGCTTGGCAGTTCGGCATATGCCGTCAATCCATTTAGGGATGTCAAGAAGGGGCCTCACGTTATCAATCTCACGTAACTTTTTTATCAGTTCAGGGTCGGTGGCAGGCCCTATGTCATTTTCAACGGCGTCAGGAAACTTGTTGAGCAAATCTATTACAATAGCGTCCCCAAGGGAAGAAGCATCCCTGTCCCCGTCATAATTGAACTTGTCGAATATATCTCCATGACGGGCGAAAACACTATAATCGCTCCAAAATTCTTCCAGAAGAAATTTTTTGTCATTATAGCTTTGAGGATTCTCCATTCCAACAAACTCTGCTATTTGCACCCTTGTTTCAGGGTAGCGATTTATAAGCCAATCATGGTTTCCTACGATATAAGTGTAGGTAATCTCTATTCCCTGTTCTTTCATTTTACTTTTGAACTCCTTGAGGTGCTTCATGGAGTCCACATTAATTTGATTGCCGCAGATCCTATTGACCACCTCAAGAGTATATTCCTTAATTCCATTACCATTACCATCGGCTTCATCCGGGCCTGACCACGGTCTTATCTGAGCGTCGAGCCAGTGATTTGACCTGATGACATCAAAGATATCACCTAAGAGAACAATCTCTACCTTGGTAGCTTTAGCCGTAAGGACCAAGTCCTCGAGATACTGTGTAAACTTCATGAAGGCGCCGGCTTTTATGGTCTCACCGGAATTACCGTCAGTTAAGTGAAGGTCACTAACAAAAACAAGCATGATAAACTCCTTTACTTTTTCAGGTTTTTAAAGACACTAATTCCTGGAAAATCCGAAATAAATCTCAAGGACTGACTTATTCAAATGATACTACATACAACAAGAGTTGTATTAATTGGAATCTATTGAAGCAATAGAATTATTCTAACAGCTTGGTTCTAAAGCAAAACAGGAGAACCAAACTTACAATCAAGCCCCTATGGGTTTTAGCCTTTACGACTTCGCTATTTATCTTCTTTGTACCGGAGAATTTTCAAAATTGAGCCTGTCAAGTGGGATAGTTTGTTGAGGACTTATAACTCTTTTTTTATTTTCCAAAGACATCCGCACTTTTTGTACGGCTTCAATTTTATTTGAAAGCTTTTCAGACGAAAATATGGTGTCGGGAGATTTAGACAGGAGTTTATAAAATCCTTCCAAGTTTGTCAGCACTCCGGCGTTTTCAGGGGATAAGGCGACTGCTTTAAGGAGACGTTTTTCAAGTAGCTCCGGGTTGTCAATGGTGCCCCCTTGACTGCTTAAGTTTATCGTAGATATGACCTCAAGGTTACGGGCATTGGCGTTGTATGGGACCAGTTTGGCAGCCTCCTTGAAAAATGAATTGGCAGTATCAATATCCCTTTCCTCCATGGTAACCATTGCTCCCTGAACCACCTTTCCAACCGCCATCGGCATCTTCGCAAAACGTTCTTTACTTGCTTCTTCATATTGGCGAAAGGCGTTGCGTGAGCCTTCAACGAGAGACCACTTTGCTATATCGCTTCCTTTTTCTTTTGCAACCCGGTATCTCAGATACCCCGCCGTACCTTCCATGAAGCTCAACTCCGGCAACTTTTCTCTGAGTCCCCAGTTACTGCCTCCTTGAATCCAACCTTTTATTCTCCCATCGATAGATACTATCTTCATCCAGTCACCACTGACTTCGTGCACAGTGTATGAAAAAGGCCTACCTTTAATTTCGTTAAAGTCTTTAAACATAGGAACGCCTGGGGCACTTTCAGAGGGTTTTTCGCGAACCAAAACTGACTTCAGGAACTCCTGTTCTATTCTTGTCAGATCATCATTTGTAAGTCGCCTCGGTGCGAAAGTAATCGTCTGGGAAGGTAGATTTCCGGTAAACTTCATACTCTTATCGTCATTACCCAATTGGGCGACCTGCAGGACAATGGTTTCTTTTCTTTCACCACGTACAAACTTAAGAAAACTCTGCACATAAATATCATCTCTCTCTTCATAAATCCTCCCCCAGATAACGACCAGCCCATTTCCAGGATTAAGTTTGTCGGAAAGTTCCTTGAAAATTTTTTTCGAGTCGCATTCATACCCCGCAAGGTAGACTGCCCCAACGCTTTGATACTTAATCAAGGAGAAGAGGCTATCTAGTTGAATAAGAAGCGACAGTCTCTTTCCTGCTTCACTCTGTCGTTTGTCTACTGAAGTATATGGCAAAACAACCGTATTTACCGCAGCACCTTGAAAAATTTCCGATTCATTACATGAGCTTACGCGGCCAGCCAGGCCCTCTTGAGGCGTTCCTGCAAGAATTAAAGCAGTAAGCAATAGAATAATGGCAAAAGACGCCAAAGATCGCAGTTGTTGTCCTTTTGAGATACTGAT
>CBDUXY010000160.1:0-6744 GCA_965371305.1 uncultured bacterium | reverse complement strand
GAGAGGTGATTGGGTAGGTTTCCTTGAAAAAAGGCTAAAAAATGTGTGTTTATACAATAGCTGAAAACATAGGTGTTGATGCAAGGGACAGAACAATTAAAGCTCTAACATCATGGATTTAATAAAATCACTGCTTGCAGGTGCGTTTTTATTGTCCCGGAGCAGGGCAAGGTCTTCTGGAAGGTCTATGTCGTGCCACTGGTCAAGCAAAGTTACTGTCATTGCCCCAAGCACGGCCCTTTCGACCGTCTGTTTCAGGACTCGCTCCGTGCTCCATGCAATATGGTCAAAGAGTATGGGGCACGGTTTTTCAGATATGCCTATTAGATAATACCCCCCGTCAACAGCAGGGCCGATTACAACAGAGTTTTTTTCAGATTCTAATCCGGCAAAGGCGGCATCAATAAAAGAACGCGGCAGGTCAGGGCTGTCACTGCCTATTAAAACCACATTGTCATAACCAAGCTTAAACAATCCTTCAAAGGCGTTTGATAATTTCTCGCCAAGGTCGTTGCCTTTCTGTGGTATTAAGCTGCAAACACTCGGGAAAAACTCTTCCACCTCTGCCCTGCCCGAAACAGGCGCGTACAGAACTATTAAATCAACATCTTTAAGCCCGGAGAGGTTCGAGGAAATGTCGGTAAGGAAAGCCCTGTAAAGCAGGCAAGCCTGGCCCGGAGTAAGGGTCGGGGTAAGCCTTGACTTGACTTCACCCGGCCTGGGCGCCTTTACCATTACGGCCAGAGCGTTTTTTTTGCTCAATTGTTTTTCTTCACGTCTCTATATTCAATTGTTCTCTCAAACCCCTTAAAAGCTTTACCGTCAAGCTCCATATAAGGGTCAGGGCCGAAGAAGTTAAGCCTCTCCCCCTCCTGTGGCGGGCTTAAGAGTATGTCCCTGCCGCGGCTGAAGAGCACTCTGTTCTCGTCTATGGCCCCGAAGTAGTAGTCGGTCTTAGTTGGGTCTTTGTCGGCCTCAGAGATATCCACAGGCGTCCAGCCGATACCAGGCAAAAAGAACTTGGCCCAGCAGTGATAACCACCTTTTACCGCATCGGAGGCGTCCGGTTTGAATGGAAAACCCATCTCAAACACGACCGGTATACCCTGAACATGCATGAGTGAGCCAAAAAACGAATGAAAGTCCGTGCAATTACCCGTGCCTTTCCCCCCCCCTCCTATTGCAAGGCAGACCCTGTTTACGTCCCCTTTACCCCAGCCCGGCACGCTCTTGTTGTAGTTCATGTTCTCAAGCACGAAGTCGTAGATGGCGCGTGACTTCTCCAGAGTCGTTGACTTTCCCTCTACCGCATAATTCGACATCCTCTCAACCGTCTTATTGTGTACGGCGTAGGTAGAGGGTTCGAGGTATTGCCTGAACGGCTCGGTTGCGGGCACACCCTGAACGTCGTCTTTTCTAATTACAACCCTGTGCTCGCGCCTGACCACGGTAAAACTCATGGTAAACTCAAAAGCCATCTTAATGTTACCAGGCTCGAACTCTATATATACTGCCCTGTTGCCCCACCGGACGTCATGGTTGATCGTATAAGGAACAGGACATGTTATCTTCATGTCGAGGATTTGCTGAAACGGGCCGTCTGGCGGCATGGGTACCCAGACGCGGAGCTTTTCTGCTTCATCCGGAAGCTCATCATCTACGCGCACGTTATATACGACTTCAAGAGTCCTGCTATTGTCAGGCTTAGTCGTTGTTGCAGGCGTTACTAACGACAATGGTTTTTCAGATTCAACCTCCGTGCCGGCACGACAATAATGAGGCGTAAGGACAAGGAGGGCAAAAAAGAATGTTCCTAAGAAAACAACCCTGAAAAATCTATTTATCATTTTCTTCATTTCTTTCCGGTTTCAACCGGCTTCTTTCCTTTTCTTTTTTTAGCGCGCAACCTGCGCAGGCGTACATCTTTACGTGTCTTACGGTAAGTCTGTCATAGTTCACGTCAAGGGCTACCCTTGAGACCGTATCGGTCTCAACTCCACAAAAGTCACACTTTAACATAATTTTTACTACTCTCCTTTTTATATACGCACTCGGGGCAGTGGTTTTTATCTTTAAGGATCTCTATAACTGACTTAAGATTTTCTTCTTCAACGCTTATCACCAGAGCGCAGTCAACCGTAAGCACACCAGGGGCCGGGTCGAGCCGAAAACGCCCCCCTGCCCTGATCAAAATGCTCTCCGCCTTTAAAACTTTGTGAGTGGAGCCGAAGGTAAGGACAAAAACCATACTAAAAAAATATCAAATTTAAAGGCAATTTGCAAGCAGGCAGAAAGAGATTTTTCTTTAATCATATACGGTCTTCCATACACTCACAGATATTTCTCCCCGTTCTTACCTGGCTACCCCACCCTCTAATGAGCGGTTTTTTATGTGGCAGTGTGGATTCATTAAAATTAGCCGCGCCGTGACAGGTGGTGCTCCTGACTTCTTTATGTAAATTATCGTTATCTGAGGCGAAAAGCAGTAACCGGAAAGTAGCGAATTAAAGCAGCCCCTGGGTGGTTACGTATTTGACAGTTAGTGAAAACAATAGTATTATTTTATTATAAGGTTCTTTAGAAATCAGGAGGACTTATGATTAAAATAATTGCCCTTATACTTGTGCTCTCCCTTACCCCTGTCACTGCTTTTTCAGAGGTTTTTAAATGGGTGGACGAATCAGGAACCTTTCATTATACCGATAGCCGGTACAGGGTCCCTGAAAAGCACAGAGACCAGGTAAATAAGAATAAAAACACTTCTTTAAGAAGCGCTTCTACAACAGCCGCCAGAGCGGCGGGGGCAGAGGCCGGGTCTGATCAGGGTCAACTGACCGGTCAGGCCGACGGAGAACTCAAGAGTTTCGGCTCTACACAAGGCATGACGCCTACCGATGTGTATAAATCATTTCACAAGGCTCTTCGTACAAGAAAAACAAACGACTTGAAAAAATATATGGCAACCAGTTACCTTAATCATGTCAATTCGAGATGGGGTGGAAAGTTAGACGACGCCATTAACGCCATGAGTTCAACGACTGAGAGGTCCATTATGGTTTCGGATGAAAAAATCAGTGGTACGTCGGCAACTATAATGGTGTACGGAAAGAGTAAGAACGAGGCCTGGGCGGATATAACATTCACAAAGGAAAGCAGCGGCTGGAAAATCGTTAAAGAAGAGTGGCATTAACTTACTCTTTGGAGTCAACTACCCCTGAGCCAGGCTACAGGGCATAAGGAAATATGTTAATAAAGACATCTCGGCCAGGTTGCGGGGCATCAAACCCACATGGTGTGCTTGTAGTTCGCCATGCGGGTAAATCAATGAGTCCGAGCCGTAAACCCACGCTCTTACTGTTTGTTTTTATTTTCTTTTTTATCCATGCCTGCTCAGGCCAGGGCACTGAGAATAAAAACACTACCTCGCAAACGGAAACAACAGAAGACACAAACAAAACCGATACATTCAAACCCGGATATACAAATCTTTTGCATGCCGTGAAATACGGTGATATAGAGAGCGCCGAACACCTGCTTGAAAACGGAGGAGACGTAGAGCTTTCCGACAAATACGACAACACCCTTCTCATGCTTGCTTCAAACTACGGCAAGACAGACATGGTCGAGTTATTACTCGACTACGACGCGGATGTTGACAGGTTCGTGGAAGAGATAAAATACAATACCGACGGCATGGGTTATGACGGGACAGCCGGGCACAGCGCACTGCTTGCCGCCTCTTCCAGGGGACACGCAGACGTTATTGAGCTGCTTCTTGACTACAGGGCTAACATTTCACAAAAAGACCCGTCAGGCAACACCGCCCTTATGAACGCCGCGGCTTTTTCCTATGCAGAAACCGTAGAGGTGCTGCTTAATAACGGGGCACACACCAACGACACAAATAACGCCGGACACACGGCACTCTACATTATGCAAAGTAATCTACTGGTAAATGAAAAATACAAGCGGACACAGGAATTAATTGAAAATGCAGGCGGACAATCTTTTTAGCCGTGGCTGCCTTATCATTATAAATCACACAACAGATAAACAACCCAAGCCAAAAAGGATAAAAATGAACCAGTTGAAAAAAACCCGCCTTTTCTTATGCATGTTCATAGTACTTTGCCTGGTTGTTTCCTGCGGCGCTAAGGCAACAAAAGACCCCAAGCTTGAGCAAGCGGCCCAGGTTGTGCGCGAGATGCTCGCAAAACGCAACCTCGAACGCTCCATGTTCTCGGCTGCCTTCAAAAACCCCAGACCATCGCAGTTTGTAAGCTACATGTTCTCCGACATGGGAGTTGCCGAGTGGCCCCCGAGCGAGGTCCATGCAAGCGAGATGCAAAGAGAACAGATGAGTAGCATACGGGCGACAATGACGCCGAAGGGCGTCACCTACATACCGCTTTCAAAGAGAAAAGGCGCTGGGAAACAATTGGTCGTAAAATCAGACGACGGCAAAGGGGTGGTTATTATCGTTGCTTACTCTGACCCGACAAAACCGCCCATATTCACCAGAGAGCTTAAGTTTATTCCTGTCCGGCCTGCACCTGTTATCGTACAGATGTTTAGAGCAAACGCGCAGTCAGGCATATCTTATCAGGCATTTTAACCCACAGGGGTGGGTCTCATGCCCACAGGGGTGGGTCTCTCAAAAACCCACATGAGAGGTTTTAGTCCCCCTGGGATGAGCTTGTTTTTACAAGATTATTTTATTTTAGATTTTTTAAACTATTAACAGACAAACATTCGAGGTAATCATGAAAATTGTAGTCATTGTTTTAAGTCTTTTGCTCCTCTCCGTGTCGGCCGAGGCAGCCATGCATAAATGGATTGACGATAAGGGTAAAATACACTATACGGACAGCATCAACAAAATACCTAAGAAGTACCGCGCCGCCAAAAAATCATTTTCAACGACCAAGGGCAGACCGGAAGCCGCGCGAAAGCCTTATCTCAAGTCACAACCGGGAGAGTCTTTTAATAAGACAGAAGACGTAGATAACAGCTACCCCGAATCCCCGACTGATGTATTTAAGGCATACAGAGAGGAGATAATTAACGGCCGCGTCGAAGAGGCCGAACGCTACGCCTCATTCAGATTGTTAGATGAAATGAAGGGCATCAACAACATCCCCCGGGGAAAAAATGACGACGACAAACTAAACCTTGACACGATACGCGCATTCTTAACCGAACCGGTCAGGATAGATGACGAAAAGATAAAAGACTCCAAGGCAGAGCTTGTCATTACCGGGACAATCTACGGCTCAACAACAACAGCCCTGTTCTCATTGGTTTTTGAAAAAAACGGATGGAAAATGGGTAATGCAAAATGGCGAAAATTAGGATGGAAAAAGCCTACTCTTGAGGAAGAAAAGGCAAAACACTACTACACCGTATCCCCGTCTGAAGTATACCTGGAATTCCGTAGTGCGATAGTAAATAACCACTGCGAAAAAGCGAAAGATTACCTTAGTGACGTATATTTCTGGAACTCATTGCTTGAAATAGGTGGTTGCAGCGAGGTGCTTCGTGATACATTCAAGACAGTCAGAATTACTAACGAAAAAGTAAACGTCGTCACGGCAGAACTGACAACTACCACGGAAATAAACGGAGAAACAGTAACGAGTAAAGTGGAATTAATCCTTATCAATCATAATTGGAAAATAAAGTTGACAGGGATGTGAGATGAGGTGCGGACAAAACAGACATACCAGGTCGTTCATGCAGATTGCAACGATTATTTTTATTTTTTTGTTTCTCTCCGTACCGGCCGGGGCTGCCATGTACAAATGGACCGACGAGAGCGGCAACCTGCACATCACCGACAGCATTAATAAAGTGCCTGAGAAGTACCGCTCCGGGAAAACTACGATTTCGACGACCAGGGTCAGACCTGAAACCACACAGGACCCTCTAAAAGAATCTTTTATTGAGACAGGAGACGTAAATACCGACTACCCCGGGTCCCCGTCCGAAGTATACCTGGCATACCACGCAGCGGTAATGAATGACCGCTGCAAAGACGCAGCAGACTACCTTACCGGCAGCAGTTTATATTACTTTAACTTAATGTACGTTGACGGCAGACGCAGCTGTTTCAAGGAGTATAGTGAGATATAGAAGAACGGCAAAATTGTTGATAAAACAATAGAACCCTACAGCGCAGTACTTACAATAGCCATGAAAAGAAACAATGCAATAAAGTCCGGCCAGGTGGATTTAGTCCATTTCGGTGGTAAATGGAAGATAGATTTTCAGGTAACGAAAAACGATGAAGAAAGAAGGAAAAAAAGAAGCATAGATAGAAAGAGAGATGCAGGGTTAGAAAGAAGGGACAGAAAAAAATCCGAATTAATCAATTAGAGAGTATGTGATCTCTGACTTACTCTTGATTTAACAAAACTATTTTTTTTCGCCATATTAATTCGTAAACAAACATACCAAGGTGTCCATGAAGATTGCGATAATTGTTTTTATTCTTTTGTTCCTCTCCGTACCTGCTGCAGGGGCTGCCATGTACAAATGGACCGACGACAGTGGTACGCTTCACTTAACTGACGACTACAGAAATATTCCGAAAAAACATAGAACTTCCGAACACAAAAAGCCCCCCCCCTCTCCCTCTTATAAAGGCAGCGCCCCAACGGGCGGGAGTGGAGACCAGATAGAAATCGACACCACTACCCCGGAAGAAGTATTTATCGCTTATCACGAGGCTATTTACTTCAAGAA
>CBDUXY010000159.1:0-6759 GCA_965371305.1 uncultured bacterium | reverse complement strand
CGGTAGAAGCAACGCCAAGGGCGGTCGAACCTGTGCCAGATGCAACCGAGTCCGCGCCGTTTGCTGTCGAGTCTTCGCCCGAAGCTGAAGAATTAGAACCGGTTGCGGTTGAATTAGAGCCAGCGGCAGTTGCCGAAAAACCGTTTGCAGTTGCAAGCGTACCTGAAGCAGTAGCACTCATGCCGGTTGCCGTACTTGATTCGCCGGAAGCGGTAGAGCTTGAACCAAGAGCGGTACTGGAATCGCCTGATGCGACGGCACTTGAACCGATTGCCGTAGCGCTAAGGCCTGTTGCCGACGCGCCTGCGCCAAAAGCAGAACTGGATGTATTTGATGCCGTTGAAGAAAAACCAACTGTTACGCTGTTAAATCCAGCAGCCGTAGAATCCTGGCCTATTGCAAGTGCTCCTGTGCCGCCTGTTTCTACAAGGGCGTTTTGACCAAGGGCAATACTTCCCTCAGCGCCTGCTTCTACGGTTGAATCCGCGCCGACCGCAACGCTGTTGGTAGAAGCTACCGTTGCGTTGAAACCGACCGCCACACTCCCGTCGGCAGTGACGGTTGCATTGTAACCGATTGCCGTATCGTTTGTAGAAGCGGAGGAACCAACACCGTAAGCCGTTGCGCCCGTGCCGGATGCGGTCGAGTCCGCGCCCGTGGCGGTACTCTCATATCCTGTTGCTTCTGCGCCCGCGCCCGTTGCCGTGCTTCCCGAATTATCGGCAGTAGAATCTGCGCCTGTGGCCGTACTCCTATACCCGGAAGCGGTTGAGTCAACACCCGTGGCCGTCGAGTCCGTACTTGAGGCCTCAGACGCCACACCTGTTGCAGTACTCTGATAGCCAGAGGCCAGAGAGGCAACGCCTGTGGCCGTGCTCTCAAAACCCGAGGCTTCAGAATCAGCGCCTGTGGCCGTACTATCTTCAGTTGTTGCTAATGCATTAGAACCGGTCGCCGTGCTGTTTGAACCGGAAGCTGTTGCGGAAAAGCCGCTTGCCGTACTGAGCGTGCCCGAAGCGGTAGCGCTCATGCCTGTTGCGGTGCTGCTTTCGCCCGAGGCAACCGACAATGCGCCGGTTGCAGTAGTGTTAGTGTTCGTGGCGTCCGAACCAGCACCGGTTGCAGTGCTCCGGTAGCCCGTGGCTTCTGAACTTGCACCGGTTGCCGTCGAGTCCTCGCCCGTTGCGTCCGACCAGATACCGGTTGCAGTGCTGGCGGTGCCACTAGCTTCAGTCTCATAACCGGTTGCTGTGCTACCGTAACCCGTGGCATCCGAATACGCTCCTGTTGCCGTAGTGTAAGTCTTTGTGGCTTCCGAGTCAGCACCGGTTGCTGTGCTCCGGTAGCCCGTGGCATCCGAACCTATACCAATAGCCGTGCTCTCATTGCCCGTGGCTTCCGACCACGCGCCGATGGCAGTGCTGCTATTGCCCGAAGCGTCCGAACTATAACCGGTTGCAGTGCTGTTGGTGTTCGTGGCATCCGAACCAGCACCGGTTGCAGTGCTCCGGTAGCCGGTTGCCGTTGACACGTCGCCGATTGCGGTGTTGTAAGTCTTTCCACCGTCGTCGGCCGATCCGGCAGCCCCTGCGCTTGCCGTGTCAAGTTCGGTTGCCATGGAAAATGTCGGTAAAACCAACAACAGGCAAATTGCAAATACAATCGCCTGCTTAACTACCCTCATTTTTCTACGGTGCGTAATCTTTTTCATGCTTCCCCCCGGATTGATATTGAAATTATTATTTATTTTTTAAATTAAATACATGATAAGTAGTGCTGTAGTGCTAATGATCCATTACCTGTACAAACAAAACAAGCCGCACCTTGTAACAGGACTGACCTGTCCTTTTATCGCCGGAAATAAAAAAGGGCCAACAGCAAAACTCTGTCGGCCCTAATCCTTATTGGATTATTATGATGTCCGGTTATTTTCATTCTTCCCCTACTGTCTGCATTATCTATAAGGTGAAAATTCAGAAAAATGACAAGTCTGAACAGAGTACCACCTGAAACGACAAAATTCCAGAAAATAATTACAGTACAAGGCATATCTTGAAAGACGCGAGAGAATCTCAAAAGCGGCATTAAAGACAGCAATAAGGTGTTGACCGGACGGATGGGGGTGGAGTACAATTTGATTTGTTTCCCGGCAGGCTTTCCACCATGTGCTTAAGCAAAGTTAAAGGGAAAATAAGGGATTATATCCGCTTTTTTTTAGAAATATCCATAAGCAAAACGCAGCCGGACCATAATAAAGATGGCCAAAACAAAAAAAACAAAGAAGAAAACACCTTCCGGGGGTAAAAAAACTTCCGAGGTCAAAAGGCCTTCCAATATAAAACCTCCGGGCGGGCGGCGCGTTGAGATATTGCCCCTCGTGCTTCTTGTCATTGCTCTTATCTTTATCGCCTCAACCTATAAAAGGAACAAGGTCTGGACAGACGAGCTCTCGATCTGGTCTGATTCGCTTGCCAAGGGGGCAGGCAAGGCGCGTCCCCATAATAACGTCGGTAATGCCTTCTACCACCTTGAACGCATGGAAGAGGCGGTGGTAAAGTTTAAGGATGCCATCAAAATTTCTCCCGTATACGCTCAGGCACACCTTAACCTTGGAAAAAGCTTTAAAGAATTAGGACGGTTCGACGAGGCGACAGCGGAATTCAACGAGGCGCTCAGCATATTCCCCCATTACGCAGACGCCCGTAACGAGCTTGGTACGTCGTACTTCCGAAGAGGCATGACAAGCGAAGCCCTGCGAGAATACACGGAAGCCGTAAGGCTCAATCCCACTTTCCACATGGCCCACAGCAATCTCGGAATTGCCTACTTTGAAAAAGGCAGGTTAAAAGAAGCGGAAGTGGAGCATAAAAAGGCCCTGAGACTGGAACCTTCCTTTGCCGAGGGATACAGCAACCTTGGCAACTCATATGCCGTGCAGGGCAGGTGGGATGAGGCAATTAAGGCATTTAAAAGGGCCGTTGCGTTAAAACCCGACTACGCAGACCCCTACGGCAACCTGGGTAACCTGTATATGGAGCAAAAAAAGTACGACGACGTAATCATATGGTGTAAAAAGGCCCTGGTACTGAACCCGGATTACAGGAGAGCGCGGCTGAACCTGGCGAACGCGTACAGGAAAACAGGGCGGCTGGATATGGCGGAAAGGGAACTCAAAGAGGCGCTCAGGCGACGCCCAACGGATCGGAAGGCGCGGTTACTGCTCGATAACCTTCGCGGATAACGGTTAAGGGCGCATGATTGCTTAAATGTCTGCGCCAGGTCGCTTTAGTCCGTAATTGCCTTGTGCAGGACCTTACTGAGTTTCTGGATGGTGTAGGGCTTGGCAATAACGCCGCGGAAGCCGTATTTTTTAAAGTTGGACATTGCCGCGTCCTCGGAGTAGCCGCTCGAAACAACACCCTTTATGTCCGGGTCTATCTCAAGGAGGCGCCCCATGGTCTCCTTGCCGCCCATACCGTCCTTCACGGTCAGGTCCAGTATTGCCGCCTGGAATGGTTTTTCGGTCTCCCTGGCCTCCTTGCATAACTCAAGGGCCTGTTCGCCGTTCTCCGTGAGTTCGCATTCATATCCGAGCTTATCGAGTATCGCCTTCAAAAGCTCCCGTACTATCGGCTCATCATCCATTACTAATACGCGCCCCTGCCCTGTTATAACGGCCTCTTCCTCTTTTACCAGCCAGGGTACCTCCCCCTTTGCCTCAGGAAGGTATATGTGGAAGGTAGTGCCCTCGCCAAGCTTGGAACTGACCCAGATATGGCCGCCGTGATTCTTTATTATGGAGTAGGTAGTTGCAAGGCCAAGGCCGCTGCCCTTGGCCTTGGTCGTAAAATAGGGGTCGAATATGCTTGGCAGGAGGCCCTCGGGTATGCCAATACCACTGTCCTCTACAGTTAACTTTATGTAACTGCCGTCAGTTAGTGGGAGTTCGTCATTGCCGGAGACCTCGACTTTCTCAGCACTTACATGTACGACCCCTCCATTTGGCATGGCATGGTCGGAGTTTATGATAAGGTTGCTTATTACCTGGTTTAACTGCCCCCTGTCGGCGTCAACAGGCGGGAGGTCTTCCGAAAAAGAGAACTCGCAGCTTACGTTGGACCCGGTAAGGGCAAGATCGACCGCAGTCTTGATGGACTCTCCTATGGGTATCCTCTCCAGAACAGGCTGTCCACCGCGCGCAAAAGTAATCAGTTGCTGGGTCAGGTCTCTTGCGCGAAACGTGGCCTTCTCCGTGTTTACCAGCAACCTGTAATCCTTCTCTTCCGGGTCGGTGCCGTATTTAATGAGAGAAACGTTGCTCAGTATCACGGCAAGCAGGTTGTTGAAGTCGTGGGCTATGCCGCCGGCGAGCACCCCGAGGGATTCAAGCTTCTGTATATTAAGACGCTCCTCCTCCATCTTCTTGCGCTCGGTAATGTCGCGTATTATACTAATGACTTTGGTAACCTCACTGCCCTCCTTCAAAAAGGTCGTGGCTATTTCTGCAGGAAATACCTGGCCATTTTTTCTTTTCAACTCATACTCGGTACGTAAGATATCCACCTCATGCTCCACGGCGGTATCAAGCTTCTCGCCAAAACTATCATAGCCCTCTTCCGGATAGAACATGGTAGTCTTTTGACCGATGCACTCTTGCGCACTATAGCCGAACATTTGTTCTACCGAAGAGTTTACAAACTCAATGGTTCGTTCCGGCATCTTGACCGTAAACACGGCCTCGCCAAGGGAGTTGTTCAGTTTCTCAAGATAGGTCCTTTCGGCATTAAGCTCCTCTTCGACCCGCTTGCGCTCGCCTATCTCGATTTTAAGAGCTTCGACAAGCGTCTCAAGCCTGTGGCGCTGCCGGTCGAGAGCAAGAAAAACATTTACCTTCCCTTTGAGTATCTCCGGGTCATAAGGCTTGGTAAGGAAGTCAACGGCGCCCAACTGATAACCCTTGAAGACGTGGAAGTCCTCGGAATAAACAGCGGAGAGGAAGATGATCGGCAGGTCTTTTGTCTTCTCATCCCCGCGCAGCAGCCTGGCCAACTCATAGCCGTCGGTCTCCGGCATCTGGACGTCTATAATAGCAAGGGCAAAGCAATTATGCAGTGTCTCTCGCAAGGCGTTGTTTGCGCTTGTAGCCTTTACGAACTCGACGTCACATTCGCTTAAGGTATTTTCCAACGTAAAAAGATTATCAGGCTTGTCGTCAACTATGAGTATCTTAGGTGTGTATGCCATGTCTTCTCTCCGGTCGATGTTTCAATTTCAAAGTTGTTATGGCCCTGCTATTTTCGAGATAATTCCAGCCAACGTATCAATGTCCGCCACATGGTCGACTTGAACCCTGTCAATTGCTGCCTGAGGCATTATGGGGCTTGCAGCGCTCGCCGGATCCTCGACCATGGTAAGCCCGCCGCCCTCCTTAACGGCTTCAAGCCCCCTTGCGCCGTCGTGGTTGGCCCCGGTAAGTATCACCCCCACAAGTTCAGCCCCGTATGCGTCGGCCGCACTCTCGAAAAGCACGTCGATGGACGGGCGGCTGTACTGGACCTTCCCGTCCACGGAGAACGAAAAAGTGTGGTCGCTCTCTATAAGCAGGTGGTATCCGGGTGGCGCGAAGTACACATGTCCCTGCTCGATTTTCTCTTTTTCGTCCGCCTCCTTTACTTTGAGCGCGCAGTAATTGTTAAAAATCCCGAAGATGTCGGCATCTCCCACAGGCGCTATGTGCTGCGCAATAATTATCGGGAGCGGAAAGTCCTTTGGCAGCCTTAAAAATATCTTCACCAGGGCGTCGTGCCCTCCGGCAGAAGAGCCTATAACAATGGCTCTATACTTAATCCATTCTACCATGCCCGCTCTGCGCTCAAGGTATTTATCTGCCCACCATCCTTGAACTGGTATATCCTGTGCTCATTATCTATGATCTCGAACTCTTTAAACACGCTGGCGAACTGAAGGCTCTCCTTGGTACCGAGGCACAGGAACCCATTATATGCGAGGCTGTCACGAAAGAGGTTGAACACCCTGTCTTGAAGTTCCCTGTCAAAGTATATCAGCACGTTGCGGCAAAGTATCAGATGCATCTCGCCGAAAACGCTGTCGATCACAACGTTGTGGTTCGCAAATGTAATGTTTTTTTTGAGCGACGGATCCATTATGGCGTTTTCGTACTCTGCGTGGTAGTAGTCGGAAAAAGACTCCTTCCCGCCGGAGCGCTGGTAGTTAGCGGTAAACTTCTTTATACAATCAAGGTCGTAGACCCCTTCCCTGGCTCTTTTCAGAGCGTCGTCGTTCAAGTCGGTTGCGAAAATCGTTGCCCTGTCGTATAGCCCCTCCTCCTTGAGGACTATGGCCAAAGAATATGCCTCCTCCCCCGTGGCGCACCCGGCGTGCCATATCTTAACAAAGGGGTACGTTTTTAAAAAGGGTATGACTGAGGTCTTAAGTGCCTTGTAAAAATTCGGGTCACGGAAAAAATCAGTGACCGTAATGGAAAATTCCACGATGATGGAGGCGAAAAAATCCTCGTCGTGCATGAGCCTTGAGGTCATCTCGGATATGGAGTCAAGACCCGAATTCTGGAGCATCCTCCTTACGCGCCTTACTACAGAGGCCCTGGCGTAGTGCCTGAAGTCATGGCCGTACCTTCCGTATACCGCCTCCAGGAAGAGCTCTATCTCAAGTTTTTCAATATCCCTTTTATCCATATCACACTCCACCCTCTCCACCCTGACTACTGCCCTGGCACCT
>CBDUXY010000158.1:0-6820 GCA_965371305.1 uncultured bacterium | reverse complement strand
ATGCAGACGATTGAAAGCAACAGAGATAGCCTCATGCTCTCGTGGTTGGTTATTATCTCCCTTATCGGCGCTCTAATTTATTTTCTCCTGAACCGAATGGTCTTAAGACCGGTTGAGCACCTTCAAGACGTTGCTCACCGCTTGATTAACGGTGAATACGCGGTTAAGGCAGACCTCTCTACGGGTGATGAATTTGAAGAGCTTGCTGAAGCCTTTAACAACATGACGGAGAGGCTTAAAAAGGGGTACGAAGGAACGATCAAATCCCTTGTGGCCGCTACCGAGGCGAGAGACCCGTATACCCAGGGGCATACGGACAGGGTATCGGTTTATTCGGTTGGCATTGCTAAAGAGATGGGCCTCTCTCGCGACGAGATAGACGACGTGTCTCTTGGCGCAACGCTCCATGATATAGGTAAGATTGGCATATCAGATGAAATCTTAAGAAAAACAGCTTCTCTTACCGACACGGAAAGACATGAGATGGAAACACACGTTAAAAAGGGCACCGACATTATCCATGACGCGGACTTTTTGCTTCACGCCTTGCCTTCCATTCAGTATCACCATGAAAGGCCTGACGGTAAAGGTTATCCGGGTCATGTGAAGATGAAAGACCTGCCGTTGATCGCAAGGATCATTGCTGTTGCGGATTCATACGACGCCATGACAACGGACCGTCCGTATAGAGACGGGATGACCGACGAACAGGCTATGCGTGAGCTTGAAAAACGCTCCGGTACGCAGTTCGACGCCGAAGTTGTAAAAGCTTTCAGAGCGTTGCATGATAGGAAGTTTAGATAAGACAGTGAGCTAATGTGGTGCGCAGCCAGCTGGCACCCTACCGGTTCTTCGAGAGATAGAGAGATTATGTTAAATAGCATAAAATCCAAACTCGTCCTTATTACCGGCGGGTTCGTCCTTCTCACACTCGTCATAGTCGTTGTTACGTTCTGGACGGTGAACCAACAGAGGAACTACGCGCTTTTGATCAACCTTGCCGGACGCCAGAGGATGCTTACCCAGAAGTACACAAAGGAGGTTTTCAACGATATCATCCCGGCCCAGATACGGGCGTACTCGCTTAAGGCGGCGGAGATAGCCACCGTTCAGATCAAGGAAGACAGGATCAAGTACGCCGAGATTATAGCCGAAAGGGGAGGGAGAGACCACCTCCCGCTTCCCGCCACGTTTGTCCAGGAGGTGTCGGCCAAGATAAACCGGCAGGGGCTTTACCGTTACGCTCTTTTGAGCAGATGGAACATAAACAAGAACAAGGGGCTTGAGACAGGTTTTGAAAAAGCCGCCTTTGATTACCTGCTTGAAAACAAGCAAAATTCTTATTATCGTTTTCTGCAATACGATGACAAATTTGTTCTGCGTTATGCTACGTCCGACGTGGCCTCTTCCGTGGGGTGCGTGCGCTGCCATAATGCGCTTGTCCGCAGTGCAAAGCGTAATTTCAAACAGGGTGACGTCATGGGTATGCTTGTCGTAACCATCCCAATCACTGACGAGGTCGAGATTGGAGAGGCGCTTTTCCCGGCAACCTCCGACGGTGACGAGGTAATAAAGCCCTCCGAGGCGACAAAAAAGGTCTTTGAGATGACACTGGATGCGCTAATGACAGGTGGGCAGGCTCCGACCAACCTTGCCATGACGGAGTTCAGCCAGCTCTCCCCGGCTCCTAAAAAAATACTGCATCAGCTTGAAAAGGTTAAGGCCCTGTGGCAAGAGATGCAGGTGATGTCGAAAAATATCGAGTCTTTTTCCGTCAACTCGCCCAAGTACCTCTCGGAGTTCATGGCGCTTCAGGAACTTAATTTGAAGGTAAACAGTGAGATGGACAAGGCCGTTGGCATGTACGAGGCAGTTTCCAAGAAAAAAGGTGGCACGCTAATGATAATACAGGTCTTTGCGTTTGTCTTCGTGATTGTCATGGCAGGGCTCGGGTGGTACATGGAAAACCGCCTGATCGTAGGTCCTGTAGAAAAACTTGAAGAGTTAACGTATATCGACGACCTGACCGGCATTGCCAACCGCAGGAGTTATAATAAAGCCGTTGTGAGCGAGTGGAATCGTGCAATGCGCTGGGAAACGTCGCTTTCCCTGATAATGGTGGATATCGACTATTTTAAGCTATATAACGATAGCATGGGACACGTGGCAGGGGATGAATGTCTGCGTAACATTGCACAGGCCCTTAAATCGAGGATTGTCAGGGCAGGCGATCTGATTGCCCGTTACGGGGGCGAGGAATTTGTTGTTATCCTGCCAAATACCGACCTGGCCGCAGCAGGCAGGTTAGCTGAGTTGATGAGAAAGAAAGTTGAATCACTTGAGATAAAACATCCCGACTCCAAAGTATCCGGGAGCGTTACCATAAGCCTGGGAGTCGCTTCAATGGTCCCGGATAAAGAAGATATTTCCGACGAACTGGTTTCTGCAGCGGACAACGAGCTTTATAAAGCTAAAGAGGGCGGCAGGAACTGCGTTAAAATATGCTGATATTGACCCGGTGGGTTGCTGTTGGTGATCATGAGTGATGCAGGGTGGGAGTATTTAAAAGGCGTATATTCCTTACCATTTAGAAAGATTGGAAGTTTTTTGAAAATCCTGCCAGTATGAACTTTGTCCCTGCGGGACGGTTTTTGCCTCCTCTCCCCTTGGGGGAGAGGATTGAGGTGAGGGGGAGTTTTAAAGGCGTATATTCCTTGCCGTGTTGAAAGATCAGAAGTTTTTTTTGAAATTCCTGCCAACACACACTTTGTCCCTGCGGGACGGCTTTTGTAGGGTAGGGTGTTTCAGGGCGGGGCTTCCCCTTCCCCGTTCGCTCGTCCGCCTAAATCGCTTCGCTCATGCTCCCCCGGCCTCGCTCACTCGCCCCTTCTTTAGCCCGTCACACCCTGTCCCCACGGGGTTTTGAAAAGATGGAAAAATTGAACGTTTGTTAATGAGGTTATTCATTGTTGTAGATTTTAAAGCGATGATGATGTATAAATATTTGTAATGTGAGTTTCTATAAGAGACTTAGCATCCTATTACTTGCTATAAATAAAGGATTTTCTAATTTATATTTAATCATGGAGGAAAAAATGAAAAAGTTTATGTCATTACTGCTTATTTCAATATTTTTTCTAAGCATAACGGTTACTTCCTATGCAGAGAACAGAGGTATATCTCCAGCTAAAAGACAGGATATTGAAAAGTTTCTGGATATTACAATGACAGATGCTTATATCAAAGCATTAACGGGCGTTATGGTACAAGCAATGTCTCAAGGTGCATCTGTTTCAAGAACTGCGAATGAGGAAGAGAAGATTGCCATTATCATGGAGTCAGTGAGTGAAGTTATCATCCGTGAATTTCCAATATTGTTGGAACAATTTATTCCTTTATACGATGAGACATTTACTCATGAGGAGATAAAACAACTTAATGAATTCTATGAAACACCCGTTGGCAAAAAAACTATTCAAGTCATGCCGGAACTTACACAAAAAGGTGGGGCGCTTGGAATGAAGTGGGGTGAAAGCTTAACTCCAAAAATAAAAAGAGATTTGAGAAAGAAAGGCATAAGTTTATAAATATTTTTTTGATGTTTCGGTGCGTCCCCGCGCCGAAACTATCCACCTCCAATTCCCTTATTCCACATAGTTTTTTTGACAAACCAGTCCTTTTTACCTATACTACTCTATTAACTTTTTTACTCTTACAACAAAGGCAAAGCAAATATGACGAACAAGGCAAACATACGTAATTTCTCCATAATAGCCCATATCGACCATGGCAAATCAACTCTCTCCGACAGGCTCCTTGAGTTCACGGGCGCACTGAGCGACCGGGAGAAGACAGACCAGTTCATGGACAAGATGGAGCTTGAGCAGGAGCGCGGGGTCACCATAAAGGCACAGACCGCAAGGCTTAATTATAAAGCCGACGACGGCAAGGAATACGTTCTTAACTTAATTGACACTCCGGGGCATGTGGACTTCAGTTACGAAGTCGGCAGGTCGCTTACCGCGTGCGAGGGCGCGATACTCGTGGTTGACGCGTCTCAGGGCGTTGAGGCGCAAACGCTTGCCCACCTTTATACGGCAGTGGACCTCGGCCTTGAGATTATACCGGTACTTAATAAGATCGACCTGCCTTCGGCAGAACCGGAGCGTATAAAAGAAGAGATTGAAGAGGTCACAGGGCTTGACGCCTCGGATGCGGTACTTGCGAGTGCCAAAAAAGGTATCGGTATAAAAGAGATTCTTGAAACCATAGTCACGCTTGTGCCGCCGCCGTCGGGAGATACTAAAAGCCCGTTAAAGGCCCTTGTGTTCGATAGCTGGTACGACACGTACAGGGGCGTTGTGGTGCAGGTAAGGGTTGTGGACGGAGTGATTAAAAAAGGCATGCAGATACAGTTTATGGCAACCGGCAAGACCCATATAGTTGAGAGTCTTGGTACGTTTATGCCTAATCCTGTCGAGGTAAATTCACTCGGGGTCGGAGAGGTCGGGTTCATCGCAGCCTCCATAAAAGAAGTGCGCGATATAAACGTAGGCGACACGATTACAGGGGCGGCAAACCCGGCAACCGAGGCGCTGCCCGGATATAAAGCCGTGCAGGCAATGGTGTTCTCCGGGCTTTACCCGATCGATTCGATACAGTACGAAGGGCTTAAGGACGCAATGGTCAAACTAAGGCTTAACGACGCGTCGTTTTCCTACGAGCCTGAGACCTCTCTTGCCCTTGGTTTTGGTTTCAGGTGCGGCTTTCTCGGCCTTTTTCATATGGAGATAATTCAGGAGCGCCTTGAGCGCGAATACGGGCTTGAACTAATCGTAACCGCCCCGACGGTTGTCTATAAGGTTACAAAGACCGATGGCGAAGTGTTGATGGTGGAGAATCCCTCGAACCTGCCGGGCACTCAGCATATAGATAAAATCGAGGAGCCTTTTATAACGGCCTCCATACACGTGCCGTCGGAGTACTTAGGCGCCATCCTGACACTTTGCGAGTCAAGGCGGGGCGTACAAAAGGGCATTAACTACATTACGACAAGCCGTGTGCTTGTTGAATACGAATTACCCTTGAACGAGGTCGTGCTTGATTTTTACGATAAATTGAAGACCCTGAGCCGCGGCTACGCCTCGATGGATTACGAGTATCTCGGTTATCGCCGGGGCACACTCGTACGGCTCGACATACTCATAAACGGCGACCCTGTGGACGCGCTCTCGACCATCGTGCCAAAGGACAAGGCCTATTACAGGGGCAAGGACCTGGTCGAAAAACTAAAGGGCATTATATCAAGGCAGATGTTCGAGGTGGCCATACAGGCCGCCATTGGAACCAGGATAGTTGCAAGGGAGTCGATCCGTGCGCTTCGTAAAAACGTTACGGCAAAGTGCTACGGCGGAGATATAACAAGGAAACGGAAACTTCTTGAAAAGCAAAAGGCAGGGAAAAAACGTATGAAGCAGGTCGGGAGCGTGGAGCTTCCGCAAGAGGCGTTTCTTGCCGTGTTGAAGGTCGATTGATCGAGTGAATTGTGGCTGATGCGAAAGTGGGAACCACCGTTAATATTGCAACTAAAAAGAAAGAGTATTGCTAAATGAATTTTAACGAATTGCCCGACAACAAGCAATTGGGTGTAAAAAGGAATTATGATGGAGTGAGCCTTGCGGCAAGCCGTGAGAGATCAAACCCGCTATGCTGGATTATGGGACTTTTCAGGAAAAAGGGCAAGGCGGCGCCGGAAAAAAACTCAGGCGATAAAAGCTCTGACGTGAACACGATTCGCGGGAAGAGGAAGAAGAAAAAAAAGAGTTACGGGCGCGAGACGGCCGAGATTATAGTCATAGCTATTTTACTTGCCCTGTTTATCAGGACCTTTGTTGTACAGGCCTTTAAGATACCTTCGAGTTCGATGGAAAACACCTTGCTCGTGGGCGACCATATACTCGTAAGCAAGTTCGCCTACGGGCTTCAGGTGCCAAAACCGTCCGTTATCGGCTGGACCACCATTAGGTTAGGCGGAGTGTCGGTGTTCGCAATCCCTATTGTGGACTCAAGCATGAAGCCTGTATGGGGTGAAATTGAGCGAGGCGACGTAATCGTGTTCAGGTATCCTAAAGACAGGGTAAAGGATTACATCAAGCGGGTAATCGGGCTTCCGGGCGATACGGTCGAGGTCAGGAGCAACAAGGTTTATATAAACGGCAGGAAAATCGACGAACCTTACGCCATATTCAAGGGAAGCCTTTATTTCACCAGCCAGGGGCTTGATAACTTTGGCCCGTATAAAGTGCCGGAAGGCAACGTGTTTGCCATGGGAGATAACAGAGACAGAAGTTCGGACGGACGCGTGTGGGGGCCTGTACCGATAGGTGAGATAAAGGGCAAGGCGTTTATGATATACTGGTCGCGCGACCCCTCTCTTTCGTGGCCAAGCGGCATAAGGACCGAGCGTTTTGCCGACGGCATAAAGTAGTCTTTTATTGTTTGTTTGGTAGTACGGAGACGAAGAGGGCAAGGCAGGCGCATGCGTACACAGGGAGTATTAAAAAAGTAGTCCTTTTATAGTTTGTTTGGTAGTACGGAGACGAAGGGGGCACGGCAAGCGCATGCGTACACAGGGAGCATTTTAGTGTTTGTTTGGTAGTAGAGAGACGAACAGGGCATGGCAGGCGCATGCGTACATGGGGAGTATTATAGTGTTTGTTTGGTAGTAGAGAGACGAAGAGGGCAAGGGGGCGTGCATGCGTGCACAGGGAGTATTAAAAAAGTAGTCCTGTATAGTTTGTTTGGTAGTACGGATGCGAAT
>CBDUXY010000157.1:0-6856 GCA_965371305.1 uncultured bacterium | reverse complement strand
GCCGATTGGTAATACAACGGCCGTTGGCACGGTGCCGAGGATAGCTCTGTTTACGGTTTCCGGAATTTTGGAGTTCGGTATGTATGAATACGACTCTTCCCTTGCCTTTATCTCTATTGAAAACGCCCAGAAGTTTTTCAAGCTTTCAGATACGGTCACAGGCATAGAGGTTAAATTAGACGACATATACAATGCGGGCATTATAAAAAACATGCTCAAGAAAGAGCTCGGCCCGACTTACCGCGTCAGGACGTGGATGGAGATGAACAAGAACCTTTTCTCAGCCTTGAAGCTTGAAAAGGCCGCGATGTTTATAATCCTTACTCTTATCATTCTTGTTGCCGCGCTCAACATTATCAGCACGCTGATTATGATGGTAATGCAAAAGGGTAAAGAGATTGCCATATTAAAGAGTATCGGTGCAACCTCTGGCGGCATAATGAAGATATTTATAATCGAAGGCGTGATTATAGGGGTTGTAGGGACGTTGCTTGGAGCCGTGCTCGGCGTTGTGTGCGCGCTTAATCTTGAAAACGTAGTCGGGTATATAGAGCGGGCCTTTGATTTCAAGGTACTTCCGCCAAGCGTCTACTATATTGACAAATTGCCTGCGAAGGTCGAGCCAAGGGTTGTCGTGATCATAATTGTGCTTTCGCTTACGATAAGTTTTCTTGCAACCCTTTATCCTTCGTGGCGGGCGTCGAAGTGCGACCCTGTTGAGGGGCTTAGATACGAATAAAGGTTGGTGAAGCAGGGGTAGTAGTGACGCTGTGTGTTGCTGCCGGTTTTTTTAAAAAAGGATAAAATTCCGATGTCCCATATAATACTCAAAGATGTTTGCCGTGCGTACGGCACGCGTGATAAGACGGTGGAGGTGCTCAGGGGGGTCAATCTTGAGATCGAGCGCGGCGAGACGGTTGCGATAGTAGGCGCGTCCGGGGCCGGAAAGTCTACACTATTAAACGTCATGGGCGCACTCGACAGGCCGACAAGCGGGGAGGTTTTTTTTAGTGGTGAGTCCGTAAGTGCGATGGACGACTCACGTCTTGCGGCCTTTAGAAATTCTACCGTTGGTTTTGTATTTCAGTTCCACCACCTTCTGCCCGAGTTTACGGCCCTTGAAAACGTTATGTTGCCGGCCCTTATCGGTGGGTGCGACAGGGCGGATGCCGGTAAGAGGAGCAAGGAGCTTTTGTCGGAGGTCGGGCTTGGTCAGAGGTTAACCCATAAGCCGGGTGAACTCTCGGGCGGAGAGCAGCAGAGGTGCGCTATAGTGCGCTCGCTTGTTTGTACCCCTGAGGTGATACTCGCGGACGAGCCCACAGGCAACCTTGACGCAAGGACAGGCGACGATGTGTTTAAGCTGCTTCTTGATTTTAACAGGGAAAAAAACATTTCACTTGTAGTCGTAACCCACAACGAAGCCCTTGCCGCGCGTATGTCAAGAAGGCTTGAGATGGTGGACGGGCGTTTAATGGATGTAACAACCGAAAAAGCATCTGCAAAAGCAACAGAGAAAACAACTTTGCACTGAACTGCCCTTGATGCAGACAACGGGGTATAAACCCGCTATGCGGGACTAGAAAGGTAAAACCAGTCTATTGAAGATTTTTTATATAATTTTATTGGCTATAAGTTCTTTTTTGTTTGGCGCCGGGATTGCTTTGGCAGGGCCGCCTGCGCCGCGCGTTGTTCTGCTTCCTTTTGAGATGCATGCCGCTGATGATACCGGTGGTACCCGCCAGGAGAGGAAACAGGTGATGGAGGCGCTTGCCGGCTCCTTGAGTGACCAGGGCGCAGTCATAGCCGGTCTTGACGAGGTGAGGCGGATGTATGAAGCTGCCGTTGCCAGTGGCGCCGGCGAGGGGTTTGACGAGAAGGCCGCTATAAAGATTGCAAGGAGTGTGGGGGCTGACTTTGCAGTGCTTGGCTCTCTGACGAAGTTTGAGATAAATATTGCGCTGGACTGGCGTCTGCTTGACGTCGGTACCGGAGGTCTTGTCAGGCTCTATTATACCTCGGAGGTGAGTTCCGAGGCCCTTACGAAGAGGATTACCGAGTACGTCCCTGCCATGTACGAGCGTATGTTGTTTGCAGGTTCAAAAAGGGCAGAGGCGACGGCAGGGTCAAGTACAGCGCAGGCAATGGTTGTCAGGATAACCGTAGAGGGTATGCGCAGGATTGACGCAGCAGCAGTGCTTAAGCGCCTTGAAAGCGCCGAAGGTGCGGAGTACTCAATCGACGTCGTAAAAAGGGATATTCACAATATATACGCCATGGGCTACTTCGACGACCTGGTGGTAGAGCTTGCGGACTATGGTGGCGGTAAGGAGCTTATCTTTACTGTCAGGGAAAAGCCGTTTATCAAGTCCGTTAGTGTGAAGGGGAATGACGAGGTCAGTAGTGAGAGGGTAACGGAAGTACTGATGGTCAAGTCAAATAGCATAATAGACCGCGCAATTATATCCGAGGACGCTGAAAGGATTCGCTCACTTTACATGCAGGAGGGATTTTACCTGGCCGATGTCTCGTATGAGGTGGTAAGCGAAGGGCTTGACGCAGTGGTGGTGTATAATGTAAACGAAGGCGCTCAGGTAAGGGTAAAGCGTATTACCATACTTGGCAACGAGGCCTTTTCCGACAAGAAGCTTAAAAAGCTGTTTACCACAAAGGAAGTCGGGCTGTTTTCATTCATCTCAAGCTCCGGGAATTTTAACGAGTATGTGTTTGAAAACGATCTTTCAAACCTCTCGAAGCACTATTATAATAACGGATACATACGGTTTGACGTTAAAGACCACAGGGTGCTTTTGAGCGAGGATAAGAAGTGGTTCTATATTACCATCTCGGTTCACGAAGACATCAAGTTCAGGGTAGGGGAAGTGGACGTGAGTGGAGAGCTGCTTGCAACGAAAAAGGAGCTTCTGAAAAAGCTTAAGCTTAAGGGCGGCAAGGTGTTTAGCAGGAAGGACCTTTCCGACGGTATTGACAGGATGAGAACGGTCTACGAAGATGAGGGGTTTGCTAACGTATATTTTGATACTAAAACTGATGTTGACGAAGAGAAAAAAATTATTTCCGTTAATATAGGAATCAAGAAGAACGAACCGGTTTACATAGAACGCATAGACATATCCGGCAACACTCGCACAAAGGATAAGGTCATAAGGCGAGAGCTTGAATTCGGCGAGGGTGAGCTTTATTCGGGAACAGGGCTTAAGGTGAGCAGGAGCAATATAAGGCGCCTTGGTTATTTCGATGACGTTCAGATTGTCAGGAGCGAGGGGTCGGACGAGAACAGGGTAAGGCTTGACGTTGAAGTGGCCGAAAGACCAACGGGCATGATAAGCTTCGGCATGGGTTACAGCACGGTTGATAAGGTTGTTTTGACGGCCTCGCTTTCGCAGTCGAATTTTATGGGTACGGGCGTTAAGCTTAACCTCTCAGGAACCGTGAGTGCCAACAGTTCGAACTACGTCTTTGGCATGACCGAGCCGTGGCTTTTTGATATACCCCTTTCTGCCGGGTTTGACGTGTTTAACACAGTCAGGGAATTCCCTGACTTCAGTCTTGAAAAACGTGGTTTTGATTTGAGGTTCGGTTACCCCATATTCAAGAGACATACAAAGGCTTATCTTACATACAGGCTTGAAGACGCAACTATAACGGACGTGGACGCGGGTGCAAGCGAGACCATTAAGGAACAGGAAGGAGACAGCACGGTTAGCAGCGCTACGTTTGTTCTGAGGCATGATTCAAGAAACGACATATACTTCCCGACCGAAGGTGCTGTGGTGGAGGGTTCGGTGGAATACGCAGGAGGGATCATTGGAGGCACTACGAACTATGTCAAGTATGCGGCTACGGCGTCCAAGCACATCCCTGTTATTTGGGACACCTCGTTTTCAGGAAGGGTTCAGTTAGGTTTTGTCGAGAGTTTTGACGGCGATGAGGTCCCTCTTTTTGAAAGGTATTTTCTCGGAGGCATAAACACGGTAAGGGGATTTGAGACTCGAACAATAGGGCCGAGGGATAAGTTAACCAATGAGATTATTGGTGGGGTCAAGGAGGTCTTGTTTAATTTAGAGTATATGATGCCTATTTTCCCCGACCAGAACGTGAGAGGAGTTATGTTTTTCGACGCCGGTAACTCGTATGAAGGTTCGATAGACCTTGGCGACCTGCGCAAGGGTGCCGGGGCAGGGATAAGGTGGTTCTCGCCTATGGGGCCGCTTAGGGTGGAGTGGGGATATAACCTGGACAGGCGTACGGGTGAGAGAAGCTCGCTCTGGGAGTTTACGATAGGTGGAAGTTTTTAAAACCCGTAAGGCGGGCGCTCTCTTTAAAAAAACCAGCGTGAGTATGCCTCTTCCCACTATGCGCCTCAGGGAAGCCAACTATGCGGGCCTTGCGGTTTGCAACGGAGTTTTTTTATACCTGTAATAGTTTTTGATGTCCTGCTGCTTGCAGCTAAAGTTATTCATTCGTTTGAAATTGAATAAAATACAAGGAGAAAAAATGATGAAAAGATTTTTTGTTTTAGCGGTGATGGTGTTTTCTCTTACACTATTAGCCCAGTCGGCCATGGCCGGAGGATTTGCTGTTATAAACCTGAACAGGGCGCTCAACATGTCTGAGGCAGGGGGAAAGGCCAGGTTGGTTTTTGATGAAGAATTTAAGAAGCTTGAGCAGGATAAAATGACACAAATTGGATTGCTTAAGAAGATGGACGATGAGATAAGAGAGAAAAAAGATGTCTGGAATCCGGAATTCACAGCGACCAAGATAAGGGAGTTGCAGGCGAAAGAACAAGAGGTGCGAAAGAAATATGTTGAAAGCCTGGAGGCGCATGAAAATAAAAAGCGCGAAAAAGAGAAAAAGTTTTTTAAGGAATTACTCGCTGTTGTCGATGAAATAGTAAAGGAAAAGGGTTATGATTATGTCTTCGAGGTTGCTGCCGGAGGGGTATTGATTTTCCCTGATAATGCCAGTATTACCGACGAAGTGATTAAAAGATATAACAAGCAGTATAAGGATTAGAAGCGTTATGGGAGAGAGCCTGAAACTTGGAATAGTAGGCGCTCTGATAGGGGCTGAACTCTATGGAGACGGCGAGGTGTTGATAACCGGAGTCGGGCCGCTCGAAGAGGCAGGGGTCGGGGACGTAACCTTTATTGCCAGCCCGGCGCACAGGACACACCTTGCTACTACCCGGGCGTCCGCCGTGGTGGTGAAGACCGGAACCGAACCGGTTGAAGGGAAGAACTTGCTCTTTGTGAGCGACCCTCAGACGGCTTTTTCCGTCCTTCTGGATAAGTTCATGCCGGCCTTTGAACCCGAGCCCGGCGTTCACGGCGCGGCCTGTGTGCACCCTGAGGCCAAAGTCGGCCAGAGTGTTACTATACAGGCTAACGCTGTTATAGAAAGGGGCGCTCAAATATGCGACAGGGTCGTTATATATCCGGGCGTTTATATAGGCGCGAACGCAGTGGTAGGCGCTGACTGTATTCTGTATCCGGGTGTTGTTATTCGCGAGGGCTGCGTAATCGGTGAAAGGGTTATAATACATCCAAACGCGGTCGTTGGATCTGATGGGTTCGGTTATACAAAGCAGGGCGCGGCTTACAAAAAAATACCACAGCGCGGGATAGTGGTTGTTGGCGACGACGCGGAGATAGGGGCCTGCGTTACAACCGATAGGGCGACTATGGGCGAGACAAAGATCGGGCGCGGCACGAAGATAGACAATCTGGTCCAGATTGCACATAATGTGACGATAGGCGAGGACGCGGTAATCATAGCCCAGGTCGGGGTGGCCGGGTCTACGAAGATAGGGGATCGGGTAACTATTGCCGGACAGGCAGGCCTGTCCGGTCATATTGAGATATGCGACGACGCTATAATAGGGCCTCAGTCAGGAGTGATAAAGGATGTTAAGAAAAAGGGCGTTTACACAGGCACGCCCGCAATACCTCATATGGACTGGTTAAGGTCGAGCACTTTATTTCCAAGACTGCCTGAGATGAGAAAGACGATTAAGGACCTGAAACAGAGGATAGAGGAATTAGAGCGGCAAAGTAGCGAGTAAATCGTGTAAACACTTCGGTGGTTTATTAAGCGTTATGTTGTGTGGTGTTTTTTTGTGTATATAAAAAACTTTTTCCCATCAGTTAAGCAGGAGGTTTTAAATGTCCGAAGATATATCCAAAGACAAGACCGCAGACAAACCGGAAGTCGTATGCGACATAAACGAGATACTCGGCATCTTACCACACAGGTACCCTTTTTTGCTTGTAGACAGGATACTTGAGTTTGAAAAAGGCAAGATGGCAAAGGGGCTTAAGAACGTAACCATCAACGAGCCGTTTTTCCAGGGGCACTTCCCAGGGCATCCGATAATGCCGGGGGTGCTGATTATTGAGGCAATGGCGCAGGTCGGAGGCATACTTGCCTTTAAGAGCGCGGATGTGGCGAACAAAGTGGTATACTTCATGGGTATAGACAAGGCGCGTTTTCGCCGTCCGGTACTTCCCGGAGACTGTCTTGAAATAACCGTTCAAGTGAAAAAAACCAGAGGTAGTATCTGGACGTTTACAGCCGGGGCTACGGTGCAAGGCGCGCGTGTTGCCCAGGCAGAACTCATGGCAACCATAATGGATAGATAGAGAGATGATTGAGAATAAAAAAATGCCTCGTAGCAAGGATTCGGGTACCAAAAAGAAATATGATGGGGAAAACCTATGACAAGCAGTGGAGAATTAAACCCGTCATGCGGGGACGAAACAAAGATACATGCAACTGCCGTAATACATCCGAATGTTGAAATAGACTCAGGCGTGGAGACAGGCCCGTTCAC
>CBDUXY010000156.1:0-6875 GCA_965371305.1 uncultured bacterium | reverse complement strand
TGTGTGACCTGGGACGTCGCGGGTGCAGGGGAGGTTGTGCAGGACGGGGCTACGGGTTTTGTGACGCCGTACGAGGATGAAGGGAAAATTATTGATGCCACTAAAAGGATACTTGCAGACCCTCAGCTCACGCAAGAGCTTGGCGAGAATGCAAAAAAGTTCTGCAAGGAACGTTTTGATATAAACAGATGCGTAGATGAGTTTATTAAAGTATTTGAAGGTCTTCTTGCTTTAAAAAACACATAAAAATATTATCAAGAAAGACTGTTAATTTGTGAAAAAGCGATATAAGATTCTGGTGTTAATAAAGGGGCTTGGCCTTGGCGGGGCAGAGCGGCTGTTGGTGGATTCTCTTTCTTACCTTGATATCGAGAGGTTTGAATACGAGTTCGCCTATCTTCTCCCGTGGAAGGATTTTCTGGTTCCAAAGATAAAAGAGGCAGGTTTTCCGGTACATCTGCTTGAGATGCACTCAAATTATAAATTTCACTCAGCTCTAAGGCGGTTATTTACCTTGCAACGCAAGGAGAATTATGACCTTATTCATGCCCATCTGCCGATTGCAGGGGTTCTTGCGAGAACGGTCGGCGCCCTTAAGTCCCTGCCGGTTTTCTATACCGAGCATAACATGCAGGAGCGGTATAATCCAATCACACGCAGGATTAACAGCGCGTCTTACGGTTGGAACACTCGTGTTTTAGCCGTATCCGAGGAAGTTGCTTCGTCACTTGAGCGCAGCGGCCTGAGTAAAAAGACCAGGGTGGTTACTCTGACAAACGGCATCCCGACCGAGCTTGTAAGGCAGGAGGCTTGTAATTTAAAAGAGCTGCGCGAGGAGCTCAAAATACCTTTGGGCAATCTGGTGGTCGGGACCGTAGCAGTTTTCAGCACACAGAAGCGTTTGACAGATTGGCTTGAGGTGGCGCGAAAGGTCATAGAGCAAAGAGACGACGTTACTTTTGTTCTTGTGGGGCACGGGCCTGAAGAGGACCGTTTACGGGCGCGGGCCAGGGAGCTTGGGCTCTTGGAGAAGGTACTTATGCCCGGGTTTCGCCCTGACGGAAGGCGCGTTATGGCGATGTTTGATGTTTATTTAATGACTTCTGAGTTCGAAGGGCTTCCTGTTGCGCTCTTGGAGGCCCTGGCCCTTGCTAGACCTGTTGTTTCCACCTCTGTTGGCGGAATACCGGAAGTAGTGGAAGACGGTAGGGAAGGGTTTTTAAGTCCTGTGGGTAATGTGGAGGGGCTTGCAAGTTCCGTACTAAACTTATTGGAAGATAAAAAGTTGCGTGAACATATGGGAAACCAAGGGGCTGAAAAAGTGGAAAAGGAGTTTCATTTGAAGCATAGAATTAGTGAGGTTGAAAGACTTTACATGGAAGTGTTACGCGGAGACGACAGCAGTGGTGCCTGAAGAATTTCCATTCGAAATCTTAAAGACCGATGCAGGTTCAACTGAGATTATCCTTGATCTTCTTCGCGAGACCATGGGGGAGACTGCCGTAATACGCCGCTCCGAGGAGTTTTGGAACTGGAAGCACATTAATAATCCTTTTGGCCCTTCCTGTGGTATATATGCCTGGGATAAAGAGCAGAGGAAGGCAGTAGGGCTCAGAGTGTTTATGAGGTGGACGTGGAAGGCCGCCGGTGATAACTCAGGCGGCGGCGTTGATGGCGGCGGCGGTAGTGATGCCGTTGCCGTACGCGCCGTGCGTGCAGTTGATACGGCAACTCACCCTGACTATCAGCGCAGAGGCATTTTCAGTGTGCTTACCAAAAGGGCCCTTGCAGACGTTAAGGAAGAGGGGGTGGATTTTGTGTTCAATACGCCAAATGCGCAGAGCCTGCCAGGATATATAAAGATGGGCTGGCAGGTCGTGGATAAGCTTCCCATGTACGCGCGTTTTTTGCGTCCATGGAATATTGTAAAATATCCGCTTAATCAGACGGATAAACAAAAGGAACTTCCGCCGCGCAGTGCTTTTTTTAAAGATAACATAGTGTCGTGGCAGGAGTTTGAACAGAGCCGCGGCAAGGAAGCACAGGCTCTTGTTGCGATGTGGGAGAGCTTGAGAAACCGGGTCGGTTACCGCACGCCGCGCGACATGGATTATTTGAGCTGGAGGTACGGCGGACATCCGTACGTCTCGTATGGAGTCTGTTTTGTGGAGGATAGTAATGGGCTTTGTGGTTTTGCCGTCCTGAAACCAAACGTAAGACACGGGCTTAAGGAAGTTGTTATGACCGAGATATTCCTTCGCGCTCAGGACGAGAGTGTCGGTAAGAAGCTCCTGAAGGCCGTTGCCTCAAGTGTAAGGTCCGACTATATAGTTTCTTATTTCGCCGGGGGCACTTTTGAGCTTGCGATGCTTAAAAAATCCAGATTTCACAGCATTCCAGGTCAGACAATGACATTTACGGTCAGGCTGCTTAATAAATCACCGTTTGACCCGCTTAAGGCTGAAAACTGGGATCTTACGCTCGGAGAGTTGGAGACTTTTTGAAGAAAAATCCTTATATTCCATTAATAACCGCCGTCAGTATTATAGTAATTGGAATTATACTTTTCAGGTACGACCCTGACGGGCTCTCTACCTGTATATACTTATCGGTTATTATCCTTTTTCCACTCGTTCTATACAAAAGGGGGATCCGGCAGGTTGACAGGGAGTTCCCGTTTAATCTGTTTATTGCCGCATTCCTGGCAAAGCTTGCCGGAAGCTCCTTGCGTTACTGGGTTATGGTTGACGTCTACACAAGGGCGGACGCAATTATGTACCATGCCGAAGGTCAGGTTGTGGCAAGGTATTTTCGTGATCTGGATTTTTCAATGCTCTTTTCAGGACGTTCAATAACCGGTACGGCCGGGGTTAAATATCTGGTCGGGTCTCTATACTCTGTTTTCCCCCCGAGCATGCTTGGAAGTTTCTATTTTTTTGCTGCTATGGCTTTTATCGGGAGCGTATTTTTTTACCGCGCATTCCGTATCGGTTTTCCTGACGTTTCGCCTAAGTTTTATCGTATTGTAGTATTTTTCCTGCCGTCAATACTTTTCTGGCCCTCGAGTCTAGGTAAAGACGCGTGGGTGTTTTTCGGTACAGGTGTGGCGGTTTACGGGCTGAGCGGTTTTTATAGAAGGCCCGTAATCAGGTGGCTCGTATGGATAGCGATAGGGCTTGCTCTTATTACTATTGTCCGGCCCCATATAGCCGGTTTTCTTGCAGTTGCAGCGGCCGGGGCTTATTTAATTTCTTTTCGGTTGCGCTCCATCGGCTCAATGGGCGTGTGGCTTGTAGGCGGTGTTGCATTTATTTTTATCGGCTTTTTTGTCTTGAGCCAGAGCAAGGAGTTTTTGATGAATTCCGGTCTTGGAGGGGGGTCCTGGGAGGAGATGGATACATTTTACATGTTCAGACGCGGTACATCCTTGGCTGGAGGCAGCAAGTTTATTCCTCCTATACTAATTGCTCCGCTTGGGCCTGTGTTTGCTGTTGTTACGGCCCTGTTCAGGCCTTTCCCCTGGGAGGTGCATAATGTACAGGCAATGGTATCTTCCATTGAAAGCCTTGTATGGCTCGGTATTTTTGTTAAATATAGAAGGAAGTTTCTCTCCAAGCTTAAATCCATACGAAC
Organism: uncultured bacterium; assembly: GCA_965371305.1. Classification (GTDB taxonomy): domain Bacteria; phylum Desulfobacterota; class GWC2-55-46; order GWC2-55-46; family DRQE01; genus CBDUXY01. Next base: position 3,242 of record CBDUXY010000156.1, on the reverse strand, counting down.
AAACCCTTTGGTCACATTTTGCATTTTTTATGTCCTGATTATATGTTTTGCTCTGACCATCGCTTCCAACTTTGGAATTATCGCCAGGCAGCGTGTTATGTTCCTACCTCTTTTGTGGATGCTTTTTTGATGAAGTCATTACTTCGCAGATTTATAAAGCTCCCGGTGTTTGCGGGAGGCATGCTCTTTCATAATAGAAAGCCGGGGATATTTTTTCTTATCTTCCATAGAGTAACAGGTGATCTTCCTCTTGAGCTTGACCTGCCATTTGCTCTTTTTAAGAGGCAGATGGAGTTTTTAAAGGCAACGGGCAACGTGATTGGTTATGATGAGGCAATCTCTATGCTTGATTCCGGTATTGCTCCTTCAAGAGACATGTTTGTCCTTACTTTTGACGACGGGTTCAGGGATTTTTATACAAAGGCACTGCCGCTTCTAACAGATCTTGCCCTGCCGGCCACTCTCTACCCTTCAACCGGTTTTATGGAAACAGGTGTTCCTAATCCTTACGGCACGATCGAACAGGGTAGCGTTAGGCCGCTTACCTGGGATATGCTTGGAGAGGTGGTAAGCTCCGGACTTGTTACCATTGGCGGCCATACTCACACCCATCGTGAGCTTACAGGTCTTGGTGAAAGTGAAATAATAGAGGAACTTGAAAGGCCAAAAGAACTTTTCCGTGAAAGGCTTGGATACGAACTCAAGCATTTTGCCTATCCAAGGGCCATCTGGAACGAGGACGTAGAACGGTTGGTAAAGTCTGCGTACTGTTCCGCCGTAATAGGGGGCGGAGGAAAGGCGCTTTCTGAGGGTTTTGACCCTTTTAGAATACCCAGAGTTCCTGTGAGGAAAAGTGACGGTTGGTTTTTTTTCAAGGCCAAGACCAGGGGCTGGATGCAGGATGAAGAGGCGTTGTACGGACTATTAAAAGGTAATAAATATTGAGGAAAAATCTTAAGATCGCGTACGTGTCTCACCTGGACCTGAACCTGTATGCCTTCAGGCTTTCGTGGATGAAGGCCCTTGTAAAGGAAGGGCACGAGGTCTGCGCCGTTGTCCCGCGTGGTGAGGTTTACGACAAGTTCGAGGAGCACGGCATTCGCCCGGTAAAGTATAAAATCAACCGGGCAGGGCTAACCCCGCTCTCCGGACTGAAGACAATTTTTGAATTGTACAGGATATTCAAACGGGAAAGATTCGATCTTGTACATACGTTTACCATAAAGCCAAACATTTATGGCTCTATTGCCGCAAGGCTTGCACGCGTCCCGGTCATAATCAATCACGTCACAGGACTTGGTTTTATTTTTCTTGCCACAGGGATTAAGGCGTCGATTTTAAGGTCTGTGAGTAAAGTTCTGTATCGTGTTGGTTTCAGGTGCGCTAACAAAATAATCTTTCAGAACCCCGACGATTTGGAGTATATGGCCCGGCTGCTGGACAGGAATAAAACCGTCGTAGTCAAGGGTACCGGCGTTGATACGGATTTTTTTTCCTCCGGGAAAGTAAATGGTAAAGAGCAAGACAATTTAAGACAGGAATTTTCAATTAAAAAAGACACTGTAGTCATTACCTTTATAGGGCGTCTGTTGTGGCATAAAGGCATAGGCGAGTTGATGGAGGCCGCACAGGAACTCACTGCAAAATACGACAATATGGTTTTCCTGGTCGTCGGGTGGATAGACCAGGGCAACCCTGCCTGTGTTACAAAGAAATTTATAGACGCGTTAGGAGAAAACAGGCGTATAATATTTACCGGGCAGAGGGATGACGTAAGGGAGATACTTTCTCTTACCGACGTCTTTGTACTGCCAAGCTACAGGGAAGGTACGCCGCGTACCGTGCTTGAGGCTATGAGCATGGGAGTGCCGATTATTACAACCAACGTCCCTGGTTGCTCTCAGACGGTGGAGGAGGGGAGGAACGGAGTGCTGGTTCCTGTTAAAGACAGCCGCGCCCTTAGTGCTGCCATTGAGAAACTTACGGGTGATGGAAAACTTCGTGACGAGATGGGTAAGGCGGGCCGGGAGAAGGTAGTAGCAGAGTTTTCTGATAATGTTGTGGTGGAGAAAATTTTCAACATATATAAAGAGTTATTATAGTGGGGATATTTTGCATGCTGATGAGACGGTATAATGGTTGATAATATTGATGCTGTTATAACCTACGGCTGGAACAGGGTGGCGTATAATGTCTTAAGGAGTCTCTCAGGGAAAGGTCTGAAAGTAGCCGTCGGGGACGTCTCCACTCTGGCCATGGCCGGAAGGTCGAAGTACTGTAGCCATTTGTTTTCATATCCGTCCTTTTACAGGAACCCTGATGGGTTTATTCAGAGCCTTAAGTTGACTTTTAAATTGCTTAAGCCGAAGGTTTACCTGCCCATGCACGAAGAAATTTTTGTCGTGGCAAAAAATATTCACGAGTTCGACGACCTGAATGTAATTATACCTATCTCTGATTTTGAATCTTTAAAGTCCGTGCATAAGAAGGATTCGTTTTATGATATAGCAAGGGGGCTTGACATACCAACGCCGCGTACCTTTAAACCGGCGAGCCTGTCCGACGTAAAGCCCATATGGAAGGAGATCGGCCATAAAGGAAAGGCCGTTATAAAATTAATCAATACCAATAGCGCGAAAGGGGTTTTTTACGTTACGTCACAAGAGAATTTATTAAGGGATTACGGGTCTCTGGTAGAGGATGGAAAACTGGAGCCGGAGCAGTATCCGATAGTGCAGGAATATGTCAAGGGCGTTGGTTGCGGGGTCTCGATGCTCTATAATGCCGGAAAGCCAAGGGCAAGGTTTACCCATAAGCGGCTCAGGGAAAAACTCTTTACCGGTGGGACCAGTACTGTGAGGGAGAGTATAAAAAACCCTCAAATGGAAGAGTATGCAGAGCGCCTGTTGAGCTCACTTGGGTGGCACGGTGTTGCGATGGTAGAGTTTAAGTTTGACGAGGCGGAAAATAAAAGCTGGATGATAGAGGTTAATCCGCGGTTCTGGGGCTCTGTTGCCCTGCCGATACAGGCAGGGGTGGACTTTCCTTATATGCTTTATAAAATGGCGGTAGACGGGGATGTAGAGCCTGTTATGGATTATAAAGAAGGTGTTGTCGCAAGGTGGATACTCGGCGATATTTTAGCGGTATTAAGCGGCGCCAGGCAAAAAAAGTCGTTAAAACCAATTGGTGACTTTTTCAGGTTTGAAAAGGGCGTTAAATTCGATGATTTGCGCCGTGAC
>CBDUXY010000155.1:0-6901 GCA_965371305.1 uncultured bacterium | reverse complement strand
TACAAATCCAGGGTGTGTGGCATCCTGCCCGTCAGGTGCCATATACAAGAGGGGAGAGGACGGCATTGTCCTTATAGACCAGGACACCTGTCGCGCATGGAGATTCTGTGTCAGCGCATGTCCGTTCAAAAAACCGTACTTCAACTGGAACAACGGTAAATCGGAAAAGTGTATATTCTGCTATCCGAGGACCGAGACAGGCCAGGCCAATGCTTGTGCCCACGCCTGTACCGGTAGAATCCGTTTCGTCGGTGTCGTGTTTTATGACGCAGACAGGATTGAAGAAACGGCCAAACAACCTGACGATAGGTTGGTAGAGGCTATGAGGGATATGATTCTCGATCCGTGTGATCCAAAAGTCGTCGAACTTGCCAGAAAAGCAGGCATGGAAGACAACTGGATCAAGGCGGCTCAGAATTCACCGTCATACAACCTCTTTAAGAAGTGGAGAATAGCGTTCCCGCATCATCCTGAATTCAGGACTGTTCCGATGAACTACTACATACCGCCTCTTTCACCGATCCTCCATCAGGCAAAGGGAGATCAGGGCGGTACGTACGATCCTGAAGGAATGGACTTCTTTACCGATGTTGACAAAATGAGGATACCAGTTAAATTCCTCGCCAACATCCTTACTGCCGGTAATGAGGCTCTTATTGTAGAGTCGCTTAAGAAGCAGATGGCAGTCAGGATTTACGTACGTCAGCAGCGTGTAGGAGATCTTGGTGACGCAGCCGTTACGGCGGCTCTGAATGACGTCGGTCTCAGCGAAGAAGACGCCATAGGCATTTACCGCCTTGTGGCTCTTGCAACCTTCAACGAGCGTTTCGTTATACCAGAGACCCATCGTGAGACCAAGACCACGGTTGATCCAAGAACCATGTACGAAAAACGCGGAACAGTCGGCTTCGGCACCAAGAAGACCGAGTTCCCAAGAAGGGGAATGTAGGAACAAGTGAAAATTTATTCTATATACGCCAGGTTACTTGAATATCCCTGGGAGGACTTACAAGGGCTTGCTTCAGAGTGTGTTAGCACTCTGAAGCAGTGCCCTGCATATCCCCCCAAAGCTGCAGACGAGATCCAGGCCTTTGTGGACTTCATCAGCGACAAGCCTCTTGATGACATACAGGGTATTTACTCTTATACCTTTGAGATATCAAGCGGTGAGTTTACGATGGATATGAGCTATCATCTCTATGACGGCTTCAGAAGGGCTAATAATCTCGTTACTATGAAAGCGATGTACAGGGACAAAGGCTTTCCCTATGATGATGAAAGCAAAGGTGAACTTCCGGACAATCTGCCGGTCGTACTCAGGTTCCTTGATCATCTTGAGGGTAAAGACGACGTTCTAAGGAAGGACTTTCGCGAGACCTTCGTTGTTAAAACGCTTGAAAAGCTCAACAAGAACTTCGAACTTAAAGAAGAGTCGGAGACGCCTTATATACACATCCTAAGGTCGCTTCTGGCGGTTGTTGATGCAGACGTTAAGGGTCAAGCTGCTCTTGATGCAGAAACTAAAGAGAGTTGTAATTCATAACATGGCATATTCACTCTTAAAGGAGGTTAAATAATGAACGGCGACTTCTTTCTATTCGGTTTGATTCCGTATATAGTAGTTACCGTTGCCATCGTGGGTACCATTTACAGATACGTGGCTAACAGGTATACGTGGTCATCCCTTTCATCCGAGTTCCTGGAGAACAAAGTACTGTTCTTTGGTTCTTTTCCCTGGCACTTCGGGATAATATTGGTATTGTTTATGCATATTTTTGCAATTATCTTCCCGAGCGCCATAATTGCCTGGAACGGCGTACCTCTCAGGCTTTACCTGCTTGAGATAACAGGCGCAGCTCTTGGTATATTAGCACTGTTTGGACTGATCATGTTCTTATATAGAAGGCTTACCGATTCAAGAGTTAGAGCGGTAACCTCTACAATGGACATAATCGTTCTTATAGTTCTGATCGTTCAGGTTGTAACCGGGCTTATCAACGCCCTGGTCTTCAACTGGGGATCAAACTGGTATGCAGGCGTAGCCGTACCTTATCTCCGCTCCCTTTTGGCTTTCGGACCGGATGTAAGCTACGTGGCAAACCTGCCGCTTGCAACGAAGATTCATATCTTCAATGCATGGATATTCATATTCCTGATTCCGTTCTCACGTTTCGTACACTTCCTTGCGTTCATTAACCCGCTGAAGTATCTTGGCAGGCGTTATCAGCTCGTAAGGTGGTATGGAAGGGATGCAAGAACTGAGAACATCAGGCAGTACAAGTAAGTAACAAAAATAAAAAGAGGTTGGTACTTCTCCCCCGCCTCTTTAAGAATCAAATCGGTGGAGCGTATGACTCTATTGTCATACGCTCCACTGATAAATACTACAGAAGCGTAAAGGCAGGCTGAGGGAGGACTGAAGGTCCTAAAGGGGAGTCCAGGAAGGCCTTAACGCTGATTGAAGCAAAAAGTAACAAGCGCATTTTTAATTCGATACTAATTTAGGGAGAAAAAGGAGAAACAATGTCAGATATTCAAGATTGGAGAGTAGAAGACAACGACTTCTGGGAAAAAACCGGTAAGCGCGTTGCGAGCAGAAACCTCTGGATCTCCATCCCTTGTCTTCTTGTGGGTTTTGCCACATGGTTGATGTGGGGTATGATTGCAGTCCAGATGGTCAACTTGAACTTCCCATATTCTAAACCTCAGCTCTTTACAATGGTCGCAATAGCCGGTTTTACCGGTGCAACCCTGAGGATTCCGAGTTCCTTCCTGATCCGTCTTTGCGGTGGTAGGAACGTAATCTGGTTTACAACTGCACTCATGATGTTACCTGCGCTCGGCGTTGGTGTCTACATGCGTAATCCGGATACCCCACTGGTTCTTTTCTATGCTCTGGCGTTTATGTCCGGCTTCGGTGGCGGAAACTTTGCATCTTCAATGAGTAACATCAGCTTCTTTTATCCGAAGAGAATACAGGGTACGGCCCTTGGTCTTAACGCCGGACTCGGTAACTTCGGTGTTAGTGTCATGCAGGTACTCATACCACTGGTCATGACCTTTCCGCTTCTTGGCTCACTTTCCGGTGACCCGAGAAAGCTTGTTCTTGCAAGTGGTACGCTTATCGGTAAGATTCCTGCCGGTACGGATACATATCTCCAGAACGCCGGTCTTGTCTGGCTGCTCTGGTTGATACCGCTGTTTTTCCTGAGCTACTTCCTCATGAACAACTTAAGGAGTGATAACGTATCACCTGATATTGGCAGCCTTGGCGGCGCTGTTGGTAAGATAGTCTATCTTCTTATCATAGCATTTGTTTGTGCTGCAATAGGACTGTACTTCATGCTTGGTACCCTTAACGGCGGTAAGTTTGCCGTGAGTAAGTATATAATCGTTCCGGCGGTTATATTCTGTACCGTTATGTTGATGCGTTATATAACGCCAGCTGCGATGAAGACGAACCTCAAACGTCAGTTCAAGATCTTTAACGATCCTGAGATGGGTAAGCACACATGGGCTATGACCATCATCTACGTTATGACATTTGGTTCTTTCATCGGCTATGCAGCGTCATTCCCGCTTTCCATCAAAGTTGTGTTTGGTTTCAAGCATATGATGGTTGACGGCATTATGACCCATAACATTCCAAACCCTGATGGACCGAGTGCTCTGCAGTTTGCATGGCTTGGTCCCTTTATCGGTTCTCTTATCCGTCCTATCGGTGGTTGGATCTCTGATAAGGTGGGTGGAGCAAGGGTTACCGAGATCGTTTCTGTCGTAATGATCATCTCGGCCCTTATAGTTGCCTACTTCATGAAAGCAGCTTATGCGTCTGAAACGCCGCAGGATCACTTCCTGGGCTTCTTCATCATGTTCCTCGTGCTCTTCGCAGCAACCGGTGTTGGTAACGGTTCTACTTTCCGGACCATCGGTTTTGCGTTTAATGAGGAGATGGCAGGACCCGTTCTTGGATGGACCTCGGCTGTTGCAGCATACGGTGCATTCTTGATTCCGAAGATCTTCGGTGAGCAGATTAAAGCTCAAACCCCTGAGTTGGCACTTTACGGTTTCGCGGTATTCTACTTCGTATGCCTCGTGATTAACCGTTGGTTCTATCTCAGAAAAGGCGCTTACATCAAGAACCCGTAAGCGTTCGCTAAACGATAGTAATACACAAACGCGGGGGGACGGATACCATCTGTTCCCCCGTGTTTTTTTTTCATGTCAAATGCTCTGCCGACCTTGACAATATAGATTTTGAGGCTAAACTTACAATGTGTGTATTAACCATTGTTTCGTATTAACCTTCATGATCAAGGAGAATGTTATGGCTAGCGCAGGAAAATTCGACAACTTCGGTGTTGAAGACATGAGCAGGGAGGAATTCGATAAGAAGCAGGCTGACGTGCTTTCCAAGTGTAAGTGCGCTGGTTGCCCTTCTTTTGTAGAAGGCGATGACGCGGCAGGGTTTTGTTTTCCCATGATAGGGACAAGCAATGTAATACACAAGGAAAACGGATGTTTGTGCTCAACGTGTCCTGTGTATGGCGAGACTGAACTTAACCATTCTTTTTACTGCACACGTTGTTCCCAGGTATGTCAGTCGTACAAGATGGAGCTTGGCGGAGGCCATGAGTAGCTCTTGCAAACCGTGAATCTTTTTATTCTCATTCATGCGCTGCCAGGGGTTGTTCTCAAACTCCAAAATGATCTAAATACGTACCCCCGTGTCGCACGGGGGTACGTATTTATTATATTAAGGCGCGCCCGGTTTGTTATCTATGACTCTTTTTACGAGAAAAAAATCTCAGTTTTTTTTGTATTTTATTGTTTTGTTTTTGTTCTATCCACCCCTTTTGCATGCCAGGCAAATTCAGGTTCCGGCTGATTACCCAACCATTCAAAACGCGATTGACGCGGCTGCAAGCGGCGACACAATAGCTCTGTCTGACGGAACTTATAAGGAAAACATAACAATTAACAAGCCGCTAACGCTCAGGTCCGCTTCTTTTAATTCCGAGCTTGCTATTATAAAAGCTAAATCGCCTGTAAAACCCGTAATTGCCGTGCTAAGTACCAAAGAGGTGAATATTACCAACCTGACCATTCAAGGCTCAACGTTTAAGCCCGGTATATACGCAGAAAAGTGTTTGCAATGCAGGTTTGTTTCCAATTATTTACAAGAAAATAAAATAGGAATTTTTCTTGATAAATCAAATAATTGCTATATTTCTCAAAATTTATCTACAAGAAACGCAGTTGGTCTCAAACTTGATCATTCATCTTCCAATACGCTTGAAGCTAACAACATAGATTGGAACACGGACAAGGGAGCTTTTTTTGTTTATTCAAATAAAAATATTTATATAGACAATACATCCAATAATAACACCTGGAATGGTATTACATTGCTTGGTTCTCACAGCAATGTCATTAAAGATAATATATCTGTCTCAAATTCATTTGCAATTGTAATAAGTGACGATTCCCTGAATAATGAAGTTTCGGGCAACCGTGAGATGAAGCGTATTCATTATTTGCTTCCTATAGCGATTGCGTATGTAGGACTGATGCTCTATTTTCTGGAAAAGAGGTTTTTCAGGTGGTATCTTCGCGAAAAAGACTAAGGTGGTTCGGAAAATGTTATTGACAATTTTATCTTCCATAGGGTTTATGTTTGCCGTGATGACTTTCACAGGCGGCTTTCGTATGATCAGACGCCTGGAGCATAGGGAAGAGGCCGCGATGCACAGGTTTAACGGTTATATAACCATAATTATTTACCCGATTCTTGCAATTGCAGCTATTGTAAGCCACGGCGAGTTTATCTATATCCTGCCCTGGTTGTTCGGGTTTATGCTGCATCTCTTGAAGTTATTACTTGTGAAAAAGGGGCTTGCCGTAAGGTACGGCGGTTATATGGGTAGTACTATAATCACCACCTGGTTGATAATAATCTTTATGCACCTGCCAAAATAACCAGGCGCGACTAAGGCTAAGGGTTGGGGAGGGGGAGGGGGGGGGGTGAGAGCAACAGGTAGGGGACGACAGTGGGGAGGTATTTTTTCAGACCGCGTTGCATTGTATCTATAAATAAGTAGAGTGGTGTGAAGGGAGAGAGATTTTTTCGACTCTCAAACAGACCCGGTTGCGTGTTTATAGTGTTTGAATTTTATTTGATTTTCTGATATTATAAAAGGTGTTTCAAATAATTAAACGATATAAATAAGAGGAACCGAGGAGGAGGTAGACCGATATGAACTCAACAGTACTAAGAGTTAAATATGAATGCGAGGCCCCGTCGTGTCAGGTGTTTTGCAAAAAAGGTGATATGTTTCTTAGTGAAGCGCAGTTTGAGGAGTTAACTAAGTCCGCCGGCCAGGAAAACAAGATAAAGAGTCCTGATTTTTCCTGCAGAATGGGCTTTACTCAAGTGTTCAATATCGTATCGGTTGACGACGTCACAGCGGACGCATACAATGAAACTCAACAGTGGGCATCTGATGACACAACCGAGGTTTCCTCAAAGGGTGCTGAGATGATTCGTACCCTGATGGATGAGCATGAAAGGGTCATTATCTTGCTTGACAAGTTCGAAAAAGAAGTACGTACCCGTGACATTGAAGCGCTCTGGTTTACCACTTGCGATTTAATGAATGACATCATGCGTCATTCGGTTAAAAAAGAAGAAGGAGTGCTTTTTCCTTTATTTGAGACCAAGATTCCCATGGGACCCGGCATCGTTGCCATCATGAAAGAGGACCACAGGGAGTTTCTTACCATACTGCACGGTTTCAGGTGCGGTCTGCAGGACGGGGAGATGCTTGACGGCCTTGTCTCAACCGTTATAGTTAATCTCAGGAATCATATTATGAAGGAAGATGAAGAAATATTTCCTATG
>CBDUXY010000154.1:0-7043 GCA_965371305.1 uncultured bacterium | reverse complement strand
AAAATTATATGAAGGCAAGGCAAAGGTGCTTTTCACCACGGCCGACCCGGACCTTCTTATTCAATATTTTAAGGACGACGCTACGGCGTTTGACGGTAAGAAAAAAGGCACGATTAAGAAAAAGGGCGAGATAAACAATGCGGTTTCTTCGCGTATTTTCAAATACCTCGAAGAGCTTGGCATTAAGACGCATTTTGTCGAGCACTTGGGCGACCGCGAGATGCTTGTTAAAAAACTTGAAATTATCCCGGTTGAGGTGATAGTAAGAAACGTAACCGCCGGTAGTATCTCAAGGCGCCTTGGCGTTGAAGAGGGAATAATCCTAAAGACCCCGATAGTTGAATATTGTTACAAAGACGATGAGCTTGGTGATCCGTTCATAAACGAATACGTCATAAGGGCGTTTGAGTTCGCAACCGACGACGAAGTGAAACATATGACGGACGTGGCACTTAAGGTCAATGAGTATTTAATAAAGTTTTTTGACGAGCGGGGCATTATACTTGTTGATTACAAGCTTGAGTTCGGGCGTCACAAGGGAGAAGTCCTGCTTGGCGACGAGATAACCCCTGACGGGTGTCGGCTCTGGGATAAGGAGACCCGCGAGAAGTTTGATAAAGACCGTTTCCGCCGCGACCTTGGTCGTGTGGAAGACGCTTACGAAAAGGTGTTGGAAAAGGTAATGCAGTAGGGCAGACTTAGTTTTAGTTTGTTTTTTACGGAGGAGGAAAGATGGAAGCTATCATAGTAAAAAAGAAAAAAAAGTTGGTACAGGCAAGCGAGCTCCAGCAGATGGATGTAGCGCGGCTCGTGTTATTTACTGTTTTAACCGGTGGCTTGTATCACGGTATCTGGTATATAAAAAGGCTCACTGTTTTAAATTCGTTGGAATCTCCCATTAAGCTATTTCAAGGGGCATTCGGGTTTATGATTGCAGGATGCCTTGCTAACATTGCAATTCTTTTAGCCGTGACATTTGGGCAGGAGAGCATTGCCGAGCATACCCTGGTTTTTTTAAATGAAATATCAGGCATACTTAACATGGCTGTGTGGTTAGTGATATTGATGCAGGCCTTTAAGGTAAGAAAGATATTTATCGACCACTTCAGTGAACTCCTGAAGCGTGACATCACGGTCTCCTGGTTTTGGACGTTCGTGTTTACCACATTTTACCTCCAGTACAAGATAAACAGATTGCAGGAACAAGAAAAGGAGTCGTTGATAGGAAATGAAGGCTAACGTATACGTAACACTTAAAAAAGGCGTACTCGACCCGCAGGGCAGGGCCGTTATGGGCGCACTCGGCTCAATGGACTTCTCCGAGGTAAAAGACCTTCGTATAGGAAAGTTCATGGAGCTTGAGCTTGACTGCGATGACGAAGAGAAGGCAAAAGAGCGCATAAATGAGATGTGCGAAAAGCTGCTTGCCAACCCGGTGATTGAAGACTTTCGTATCGAGTTGCAAAAGTAACCACTTGTCGGCGAACACCTGCGGTGGGGCGGATTTCGCAAAAAGTTTTGCGTTAAGTGAGTCCTGATCATTTTTAAAGACTGTTGCGTGGTCTGCCGTGCGCAGCACCTTTAGGTGGTTTAAACCCGCCATGCGGGATTAATGGAGCCGTTTATTTAATATGAAGTTCGCTGTTATAGTTTTTCCAGGGTCGAACTGCGACCATGACTGTTACCATGTGGTGAAACACGTGCTCGGGCAAGAGGCCGAGTACGTCTGGCACAAGTCAACCGAGCTTTCAGGTTTTGACTGCGTACTCCTGCCGGGTGGTTTTTCCTATGGCGATTACCTCCGCACCGGCTCTATTGCAAAGTTTTCGCCGATAATGGCGGAGGTGGAGAAGTTCGCTAATAAAGGCGGGCTTGTGCTTGGTATATGCAACGGCTTTCAGATACTTTGTGAAAGCGGGCTGCTGCCGGGCGTGCTTATGAGAAACAAGGGGTTAAAGTTCATTTGTTCCGACGTAAACGTCAGGGTCGAAAATTCCAACACTGGTTTTACCTCGGAGTATGACAACGGGCAGGTACTCACTATCCCTGTTGCCCACGCGGACGGTAATTATTTTGCTGACGTTGATACGCTTGGGGAGTTGGACCAGGAAGGGCGCGTTGTTTTTAGATACGCAACCAGCGCCGGGGACGCGACGGACGACGCCAATCCTAACGGTTCATTATCGAACATAGCCGGTATAATCAATAAACAGGGAAACGTAATGGGTATGATGCCCCATCCTGAAAGGGTAAGCGAGGTCATACTTGCCGGAACCGATGGCAAGGGGGTTTTTGAATCCATCTTAAAGGGGTTTATATCATGATCAAGCCTTTAACGCGCTTTGCCGTTGCGGTGGTAATCCTGGCGGTCTTTTCTCTTACTCTGCTGTCTTCGGAGTCTGATGCAGGCACGCGCGTGCACGTTGGTGTTGCCTTAGGCGGGGTAATAATCCTTGGCGGCGGAGTGTATCTTATGTGGGACATCGGAGTTTCAGAAAGAATTGCCGCCAGAGAAGCGGAGGCCGAGAGAGTAGCGCGCGGCGTAAATAACGACGACGGCTCCAAAGAGGCAATGAGCGTCGTAACGTCGCCTGCGGCTGGATTTGACGCCGTATCCGTAACGCCCGGCACAGACAACCTGGAGTTTACGCTGCCTGAAGACACGCAGTTCTATTTGCCTATTGTGAATGTGAGATTTTAAGTGGAAAATGACAGCAGACTTAAGCAACAGATAGATGAAGGTTCTTTTGTATTAACCGCAGAGATATGCCCCCCGAGGGGCACTGATACGGCTGGTTTTCTGGAAAAGGCAAGGCTCTTAAAAGATTGCATCGTTGCCGCAAACGTAACGGATAACCAGAGGGCGGTGATGAGGCTGTCAAGCCTTGCCTGCTCGGCGCTGCTTGTGCAGGAGGGCATTGAGCCGGTCTTTCAGATGACCTGCCGCGACCGTAACCGCCTTGCGCTTCAGTCGGATTTGCTCGGGGCGTGGGCGCTCGGAGTGAAAAACGTGCTTGCCCTTACAGGTGACCACGTCTCGTGCGGGGACCACAGGGGGGCAAAGCCCGTGTTCGACCTTGATGCGGTTCAGCTCGTGCATACCATTTCAACTCTTAATAACGGGCTTAACCTGAACGACCGGGAGCTTCGCGGCGGTACGGACTTCTTTACAGGAGCTGTCGTTACTCCTCAGGCAGACCCTTTCGAGCCTGAGTGGATAAAGTTTCAAAAGAAAGTAGAGGCAGGGGCAAGGTTTTTCCAGACCCAGGCCATATACGACATGGAGCTTTTTAAGAGGTTCTTTGACAAGGCCGAGGGGCTTGGAGTGAAGATACTTGGCGGCATACTTCTAATTAAATCAGCGAAGATGGCGCATTTTCTGAATAAAAACGTACCCGGCGTTGATGTGCCGGATTCACTTATAGAAGAGATAGAGGGCGCCCCTGACCAGCTTGAAAAAGGTATAGAGATTGCCGCAAGGCAGGTGCGCGAACTTAGAACCTTCTGCCACGGCGCGCATATTATGGCAATAGCACAGGAACAGAGCGTGCCAAAAATAATAGGGCTTTCTTAGAACGGGCGGGCGCCTGTTGGTTATTAAGCACCCGGAATATGAGCGCGAAAAACCGCGCTGCTTTTTCACCCTGAGTTTTTTAGCTGAAGTAAGTACTTAGTGTTGTTATCTTAATTAACCTGATACACAGGGGAGGGATACAATGAGAAGAATTCTTTATCTTGCCGTGCCTGCGTTTATTATATTTGTTATGTTATTAGCCAAGCCGGCCTTTGCCGAGACAAGCATGTTCATGAACATCGGACTTGAAACGCGCCATATGACCGGGGAGATGACCTACGATTTCAACTTCATCAATCCTTTCGCTCTTGGTGGTAACGGTTCAAGCAGGTTGGAGTTTGATATGGACAACTATTTTTATGGTGTGGACATGCAAATCGGTTCGGTCAAGGAATATGACCCCAACAGGAGAGTACACATATTCGGTTTTACCTGGCTTAGCGCTATCTCCGGCGATGCAGGTACCATGAAGGATTCTGATTGGATAGAGAACGATCTTGCGATTTGCGGCGCTCTGTGTGTAGCCAACACACCTGGCAGAGACCTTTACTCTACATCTGATGACGATTTGGATAATGGAAAGTATTTTGACATATATTATAGATACAACTACTGGGTGCGTGATAAAATTGCCATTGCTCCGATTGTGGGTTACGGCTATTCCAAGTTCAGGCACGAGATAGTGGGTTGTCAAGGCACCTATTGGGGCAATCCCATAACCTGCCTTAATAAGCCTGTCATAGAACTGGACCTTGAGAACGAATTTGTTTATTTCGGGGTTGGCACGGATATTATCTTCGGCAAGGAAGATAAGGGGCTGCTACAGCTCTCGGTTCGTTATTCTCCATGGGCGACTACGGACTATAAGGATACGCACTTTTGGCCTGACGTGGACGCCGCCGGCCCTGATAACTGGGACATGGAAACTCACGGAGATCACGACGGAGATTTAGTGTTGATCAAAATGAGTGGCAGCTGGAGGTTCAATCCCCACTGGATGGCAACCCTCGGTGGCGAGTATATGAACATATATGCGGACGGACAGATGAGGCAGAGACTTATGCAGAATGACGTCCTTGTTGGAATCACACGCACGACAGACAGCGATTCGGAGACCACTACATGGTCGAGTATATTGAGACTGTCATACCTGTACTACTAAGCGGCCGGGCAGCCGGGTAATTTGCGCGTGCGCGTTTAGAGATATTATATATATACTATTTGGCAGGGGCAAGGGGGCTTTTACAGCCTCTTACCTCTTAAGCCATGGACTTCATCGAGTCCTTGAAGTGGTCAACAAAGTCTTCGTCGTGCACCTGGCGTACTATTATGGACTTTGCTACTTTGTCAAGGGTTACCTCCACTTCAGCGCCAGGGATAAGCTCAAGGTGTCTTAGAAACTCCTGCGGCAGGACAACGCCTTCTTTACCTTTTTCAATACGAACGATTTTTTCCTTCATAACGTCTCTCCGTTTTGGTTTGCCCGCATGGCGGGCTACAAGCCCACCATGTGGGTTTAATGCCCGGTAACTTGCTGCATGATTTTCTCCAACATGTTTCTTTTAGATACCCCGCAGCCTGGACCAGGGGTAGTTATCTTATATTATGATTTTAGATTCGACCTGCATGCAAGTCAAGTCATTTGCGGCCAGGGGCCGATTTGATGCGCTTAAAATGGCAATAGTATAATTTATTATCGTGCAGTCAATTTACATAAACAAATTTGCAACACCGCGGCCATGGGCCGGTTTGATGCGCCTAAAATGGGCAATAGTATAATTTATTATCGTGCAGCCAATTTACACAAACAAACTTGCAACACCGCGCCCATGGGGCGCCCTGATGCGTAAATCAGCCGGCACGATCCGGGTCAGGTAAGATCACTTGGGCAAAACATGCATCAAGTAATAATACTGCCCTTGTCAGGCAATATCGCGTCTTGACAAACCCCTGAAAAGGGTATTAAATGGTTTAAATGCGTTGCTTTTTTAGGGACAAATGGACTGACCGCAGCAAGCTGAAATATTGAAATATAATGGTGAAAACCTCGCATAAAGTTATGGTCAATAAACTCTCGTGATGGAGCTTAGACCCGCCATGCGGGTTAATGAGAATTGAAAGAGGGTTATGGAAGAGCAGGGCAAGGGTAAAAAAATCGGAAGACAGAAGTATTTTGTAGCTCGCGAATTACAGCTTTCAATCGCGTTGCTTGTGATAGTTGCTCTTATGGGCGGGATATTTCTGAGATATCTTGCAACCGCCCTTACCGAGTATCTCGAGTTTGAAACGTCCATATTAAGTATTCTTCTGGTAATAGGATATGTTATAATTGTCGGCTTTCTTGCCATTGTTTTTTCGCACCGTCTTGTTGGTCCCTTTAAAAGGCTTGAGTATGAAATGCGCCATGTAAAAGTCGGAGAACTTGATAAGAGGCTTACGGTGCGCACAAAGGACGACCTTCATGTCAGGAATTTTGTTGAGCAGGTCAATGACATGATTGGCAGCTTCGAGGATATGAGCCGGGCCTATAACAAGCTTAACAGCGCTATCTCCACCGGGCTTGCACGGGTGGTGGAGGATATGAATCAGGAAGATTTCGACTGCGAGAAGTTAAAAGAAGAACTTAAAGACCTTCAAAGAGAAATACACAAACACAGGGAGAGATGGTAGTCCCTTTCAAAGTCCCCCTCCCTTACCTTTCTTACTTCTTATTCATTTTACAAAAAAATATTGGAATCATGTCAAGCAAAGAACACTTATGGTCGCGTCCGGTAGTTTTTCTAAGTTTGATGTTGTCGGCGTTTTTGTTGCTGCCATCTGTCTCTGTTGGTGAAAAAACCGTTCAGCCTGATCTTAGAGCAAAGGCGTTAAAGGTACGTTTTGTAATAGACGGAGACACCATAGTTCTCGAGGGTGGAACAACAATACGCTACGTGGGTATTGATACGCCCGAGAGGGGTGAGCCGTATTACGAAGAGGCAAAGGAGATGAACAAGGCTCTTTTGAAGGACAAGGTCGTAATATTTCTTCCGTGTTTTGAGGACCCTACCGACAAATACGGCAGGTCGCTTGCCTGGGTTTTTGTGGCTGGCAGTGATGGCGACGAGCTTGACGTTGGAGAGGAACTTCTCAGGGCAGGGCTTGCAAGGACTCTTACGATACCTCCGTGCGGCTTGAAAAAGAAAAAGCGCTACAGGGCCGTAGAGCAGGAGGCAAGGCAGAAGGGGCTTGG
This sequence comes from uncultured bacterium, assembly GCA_965371305.1. Taxonomy (GTDB): domain Bacteria; phylum Desulfobacterota; class GWC2-55-46; order GWC2-55-46; family DRQE01; genus CBDUXY01. The sequence continues at coordinate 237 of CBDUXY010000154.1, read as the reverse complement.
GATTTGGAGCCTTAAAAAAAATGAGAAATGATTTAAGTTGATGTTCAATGTGTTTCATTCCCGCAGACAGTTTTTCTGCTTGAGTTGTAAGTTTGTTTATGTTGGTTGTGGCACGGTGGTGGGGGGGGGGGGGGGTTACTTAATACATTTGCGTATTAAACCACCCACCGGGTGATTGAGTACTTTACACATAAATACGCATGAATTAAAATAAAAGAATAATTGTTCTTTAACCCT
>CBDUXY010000153.1:0-7198 GCA_965371305.1 uncultured bacterium | reverse complement strand
CAATTTATTCAAAACATTCATCAAGCAACTTGAGATATTAAACCCGCCATGCGGGACAAACCAATCCGTATCAAGCTGCCGGGAATATAAAGGCAATTTATTCAAAACATTCATCAAGCAACTTGAGATATTAAACCCGCCATGCGGGCGCTTTGCTGGCAACCTTAAAACAGACACCACCGAATAGAGTGGGAACAGAGGAGAAAGAGGTATATGAACCTCACGGAACTAAAGTAAAAAAAAATTAACGACCTTGCAGGCCTTGCAAGAGATTTCAAAATAGACGGCTCTGCAACAATGAGGCGGCAGGATTTAATATTCGCCCTGCTTCAGGCCCAGAGCGAACAAAACGGTTTTATATACGGCGACGGAGTGCTTGAGACCCTTCCGGACGGTTTCGGTTTTCTAAGGGCGCCTGATTATAGCTACCTGCCAGGGCCTGACGACATATACGTCTCCCCCTCACAGATCAGAAAATTCTCACTCAAAACAGGCGACATCGTATCAGGCCAGATCAGACCGCCAAAAGAAGGTGAGCGCTACTTCGCACTTTTAAAGGTTGAGAAAATAAACCATGAAGACCCGAGCGCATCAAGAGATAAAATTCTATTCGACAACTTAACCCCTCTTTATCCGGACGAGAGCATACAGCTTGAGATACCGCCAAAGGGCAACAACTCAATGCGGGTAATGGACCTTTTCACGCCACTTGGCAAGGGGCAGCGCGGACTGATCGTTTCTCCGCCAAGAACAGGTAAAACCACGATCTTACAGGAGATCGCAAACTCCATAGCAGAAAACCACCCTGAAATTGTCCTGATTGTTTTGTTAATAGACGAGCGGCCGGAAGAGGTAACCGACATGGAGCGCTCTGTAAAAGGCGAGGTAATAAGCTCCACCTTTGACGAACCTGCAACGCGCCACGTTCAAGTCTCTGAGATGGTGCTTGAAAAAGCAAAGCGCCTTGTTGAGCACAAAAAAGACGTCGTCATATTACTCGACAGCATTACACGTCTTGCAAGGGCCTATAACACAGTCGTTCCTCCAAGCGGAAAGGTGCTTTCAGGCGGCGTTGATTCAAACGCGCTTCATAAACCAAAGAGGTTTTTCGGCGCGGCCCGGAATATTGAAGAAGGCGGAAGCATCACCATCCTTGCAACAGCCCTTATCGACACGGGTAGCCGCATGGACGAGGTCATCTTCGAGGAGTTCAAGGGTACGGGTAACATGGAGATCGTGCTTGACAGAAAACTTGCGGAAAGGCGCGTATTCCCGGCAATAGACCTTAACAAGTCGGGTACAAGAAAAGAAGACCTGCTTATAGAAAGTGGCGACCTGAACCGCATCTGGATTCTCAGGAAAGTCCTTCAACCGCTTAACCCGGTCGAGGGCATGGAGTTTTTGCTGGACAAGCTTAACCACACCAAGAGCAACGCGGACTTCCTCGCCTCCATGAGTAAGTAGGGGGAGTAAATAAGAGGAGTAAGTAGCCTGAGCCTGTCAAAGGGTTAAACGGGCCACAAATTTCAAAAATGTAAAATCAGCCACGGCAGGAAGTTCACCCACAAAAACAGAGCCAGTAATTAAAAATAATTGACAAACAATCCACAAGGCGTATAATGAAAAAATCATGAATCAAACGGTCAGGGACATTAGAACGGCGCATATTACACTACTTCCAGGGAAGTGGTTTGCCGACACTCGTGCGCCCGGGGCCTTTTTATGATGATTTAACCTACGTTACAATTTGAAAAAACAAAATCACTTAAGGCCTCGGTTAATCTTTCACCCGGGTCTTTTTTTTATTGTTTTTTTAATTTTTATATAAATTCTACCAAGGACACAAAAACACATGGAAAGAATCAAGAAAATTTTTATATCCGGATACGCGCTTGCAGTACTTGCCTCTATCGGATTTTCGTTCAAGGCCATATTGGTTAAGCTTGGCTACGGCCTTGGCGTTGATGCAACGACCCTTATGGGCATGAGGATATTTATCGCCATGCCGGTTATCATAGGCTCGCTTATTTTAATCGAAGGAAAAAACGCCTTTAAAATAAGTGCAAAAGAGCTCGCCCTGTTCGCTTTAATGGGGGTTGGTGGCCTTGGCTGCGCCATGCTGTTTTCGTTCTATTCCCTTGAGCTTATAGACGCGTCCCTTTCAACGCTTGTGGTATTCACCTACCCGGCCATGACCGTAATGCTGCTCATGGCGTTTACCGGGAAGCGTGCAACCGGCACGCAGTTGCTCTCTCTTTGCGTGAGTTTTATAGGCATAATGCTTGTGGTTCGCGTGGACAAGGCGGATTTTTTCACTTTAAACGCAAAAGGCGTATTGCTCTCCCTTGCCGCTGCCTTTTGTTTTGCGGCCTACAACGCTGTGAGTGAAAAAGTCTTAACCGGCGTCTCGCCGGTACGGCTAAGCTCCTATTGCATGATGTTTCTTGGAGGTTTTTACGCCGCAGCGTTTGGTACGGGGCCGTATCCGACTGATCTGAAAATATGGACGATTGCCGCGGTACTTGCCATATTTACAGGGTTTCTACCGTTTTTGTTGTTCCTTTACAGCATAAGGAGCATCGGGGCCGGACGCACGGTTATCGTAAACTCAATTGGCCCGGCCTTAACGGTCCTTTGGGGATACCTCTTGCTTGGCGAACGGCTCGACACGGTCCAGGCCCTTGGCATGGTGATGGTTGTTGCTGCGGTGATGGCGTTAAAACTCAAAAACCCGTTAAAACTACTGACAGGCTCAGGCGCAGAGTTCAGCCGGGAGGTTACAGGTGATGAGTAATATTGAAATAAAGTTCAGGTTTGCGAAGCGCGAAGATGTGGAGAAAATAGCAGAGCTGCTTAAAAAGTGCAACCTGCCGTCTGAAGACTTTTCAGGTCATCTGAAAGATTTTATGGTTGCGGTAGTGGAGAGGGAAATCATTGCAACGGCAGGGCTTCAAATTCCCAAGTCAGGAGAGGCCGGATTGCTGCGCTCGGTTGCAGTGGCCAAACAATATCGAAAACGCGGCATTGCAACGAAACTATATAAAAAAATATACGCCCACGCGCGCCTTCGTGGGGTAAAGGAGTTTTTCCTTCTGACCGACACTGCCGGGGCCGTGAACTTTTTTGCATCGCTTGGGTTCAGTAAAATAGGCCGTGAGGACGCGGCGGTCAACATACGCGCAACAGAGCAGTTCAAAACCCATTGCCCGCTTGCGGCCGTATGTATGACAAAAGACATTAACCGGGGGGGGGAGTACTTCCCGCGTGAAGCGCTGCGCCTGCAAAACGACAAAGACGCACCCGGAGCCGCCATGTGGGCCGTGGCGCTTCAGGAAACAATGATGACCTGTTTTACGTTAGAGCCGGACTGCCGTTTTGAAATGCACAGCCACGTGAGCGAGCAGATAACAATGGTGCTTGAAGGTGAACTTTTTTTTGAAACAGCAAATGGCGTTGTTTGTGTCGGTGTAGGCTGTGTAATCGCCCTGCCCTCAAACTTGCCTCACGCTGTTTATACAAAGAAAAAGGGCGCAAAAGCCGTTGACGCCTGGTCGCCTGTGATGGAGAAGTACGTGAGCTGACTCAAAAACAGGCTAAAAAGCCTGAAATAAGTGTTTTTTGTGTAAAAATGTCGTGCTTTTTAGTTTGAAACAACATACTTTTCCCTTGCAATCGTAAATACTTATTGTTATTATAATCGACTAAATCAGTCTGGACAAATCTGGAGGTCAAGAAGTAATGAAAGAAGGTATACATCCAAAGTACGAAACAACCAGGGTGCACTGTGCTTGCGGCTTTGAAGTTGACACGCGTTCGACAAAAGAGAAGGTATCGGTTGAGATCTGCTCCAACTGTCATCCGTTCTACACGGGTAAACAAAGACTCGTTGACACGGCAGGCAGGATTGAGAAGTTCAAACGTAAATATAAAGACCACCTGTAATTGGCCGGAGCCAAGGTGAAGGTAAGACTCCTTAAATTCACGCCTGAGCCGGAAAAGACCGTCTCACTTGCTGCAAAACTCTGTTACTCGGACTCAAGCATTGACGAGCTTGAAGACAAAGTCGCCGGCATCTCGCAAGAAAAATTTCTTGGAAAAATTCTAAGTATGGGGCACCACTCTATCCTTGAACACGCAAGTTTTACGTTCGGAGTAGAGGGGATCTCAAGGGTAACGTCGCACCAGCTCGTTCGCCACCGGATTGCCTCGTACTCGCAACAGAGCCAGCGCTACGTGAAGATGGGGCGGGACGGTGAAGTCGTCACCCCCCCGACCATTTCTGAACATCCCGGTATGGCCGCCAGGTACAACGACTTCATGGGAAAGATCTACGGATTCTATACCGAGATGGTCGAGGCCGGAATACCGAAAGAAGACGCTCGCTACATGCTGCCAAACGCGGCGGAAACAAAAATAATACTGACCATGAACGCGCGCGTACTGCTCCACTTTTTCGCTCTCAGGTGCTGCGAAAGGGCGCAGTGGGAGATACGGGAGATGTCGACCAGGATGCTCGTACTTGCCAAAGAGGCTTCGCCCGTGATATTTTCAGGCTCCGGCCCTGCCTGCGTAACAGGCCCGTGCAGTGAAGGAGAGATGACCTGCGGCAAGCCGCTTGAAATCCGCGAAAAGTTTCTTAATCTTTAGCCATACACACTACCTGTTCCCGGTTTCTGACTTCTAACGCGTCGTACCGGGATTTTTTTTGCCAGATTGCCTTTTATTCTATTATCAACACGCTCGTAATATGCTACGTTGTATAAAATATTTTTTCTGGCATTAATACAAGTACAAACAAGGCTTAAAAAGATATAATCGACGTACATAAAAAAATCCTTAACACATGTGAAAAAAAATGCTGCTTGACAGACTTAAAAATATTGAAGATCGCTATAACAAGATTGCAACGCTGCTCGCCTCGCCTGATGTAATTGCGGATCAGAATAAATTCCGCGACCTTTCGCGCGAATACGCCTCGCTAACGGACATAGTCGAGACCTACGGCGAGATGCTGCGTCTGGACGAAGAGATTGCAGAAACAAAACAAATCCTTGAGGACAAGGACGAAGAACTAAGAAGCCTTGCAAAGGAAGAACTCCCGGGTCTCCTGACAGAGCGCTGTGGGCTGGATAATAAAATAAAGATACTGCTTTTGCCAAAAGACCCGAACGACGACAGGAACGTGTTGCTTGAAATAAGGGCCGGGGCCGGGGGGGACGAGAGTGCGCTTTTTGCCTCTGAGATTTTCAGGATGTACACGCGTTACGCAGAAACAAGAGGGTGGAAAACGGAAGTCCTTAGCCGCAGCGACACAGGGCTTGAAGGACTTAAAGAAGTCATTGCAATGATAACGGGTAAAGGCGCATACTCAAGGCTTAAGTATGAAAGCGGCGTTCACAGGGTCCAGCGCGTCCCTGAAACCGAGAGCTCCGGGCGTCGCCATACGTCCACGGTAACCGTAGCGGTAATGCCGGAGGCCGATGAAGTGGAGATAGACGTAAGCGACGACGACCTGAGAATCGATACGTTTAGAGCCGGGGGGCACGGAGGGCAAAGCGTCAATAAACTCGAGACTGCCATTAGAATCACCCACCTGCCAACAGGCATTGCGGTTAACTGCCAGGACGAGAAGAGCCAGCATAAAAACCGCCAGAAGGCCATGAAGATACTCATGTCAAGGTTGCTTGACTTGGAGATCCAGAAGCAGCAGCAAAAGATCGCAAGCGAGAGAAAGGCCCAGGTCGGCAGCGGCGACCGGTCGGAGAAGATACGCACTTACAGTTTTCCTCAAAACCGCGTAACAGACCACAGAATAGGGCTTACCCTGTATAGACTTGACGAGATAATGGAAGGCGACATAACCGAACTTACGGATCAACTGATAGGTTTTTATCAGACAGAGGCGCTTAAGGCGGTATAAAATAAAATGTACAAACTCGTAATAAAAGGCGGCTCCAGGCTTGTCGGTGAGGTTTGTATCAGCGGGGCCAAGAACTCGGCTCTGCCGCTTATGGCGGCAACCCTGCTTTCAGACGGGGTGAGCAGGCTCACTAACGTACCCGGCTTAAGAGACATTGCGACCTTTAAGACCCTGCTTGAACACATGGGCTGCGTTGTGCGCGAAAAGGCCTCGACCTCGACCAACGGCGGCAGCGAATTAAAAATCGACGCAACCGGGGCCAATAACCCGGAAGCTCCGTACGAACTCGTAAAAACCATGCGCGCGAGTATTGTCGTATTGGGTCCTCTGCTTGCGAGATTTAAAAAAGCGCGCGTTAGCCTTCCCGGCGGCTGCGCAATAGGGGCACGGCCGGTTAACCTGCACTTAAAGGCTCTTGAGAAGATGGGGGCCACGGTTGCGCTCGAACACGGCTATATAGTGGTGAGCGCCGAAAAATTGTCAGGCGCCGACATAAACTTCGATTACCCGACCGTTACAGGTACTGAGAACATAATGCTGGCGGCGGTTTTTGCCGAAGGCACAACAACCATTGAGAACGCGGCCCAGGAACCGGAGGTTACGGAGCTTGCCTCGGCACTTAAATCAATGGGCGCAAACATCCGAGGTGCTGGCACGGATAAAATAACTATTATAGGTGTAAAGGAGCTTAAGCCGCTTGACTATGAAGTCATGCCCGACCGCATTGAGGCCGGAACGTTCATGGTGGCTTCGGCAATGACAAGGGGTAACGTACTTATAAAAAACTGTCCCATAGAGAATCTGGACGCGCTTGCTACAAAACTTCGCGACACGGGAACGCAGGTCATAAAGGAAGAAGACGGGGTAAGGGTGATTGGCACATGGCCGATAAAAAGTGTTGACATAAAGACCTACCCCTACCCTGGGTTCCCGACCGACATGCAGGCGCAGATGATGGCCATGATGTGCCTTGGGAAAGGTCTTAGCGTCATAACCGAGACCATCTTTGAAAACCGCTTCATGCACGTTGCCGAGCTGAAACGCATGGGAGCCGACATCAAGGTTGACGGAAGAAACGCAATCATAAGAGGGGTCGGGAGGCTTGGCGGGGCAGAGCTTATGGCAACTGATCTAAGGGCAAGCGCTTCGCTCGTCCTGGCAGGTCTCATAGCCGACGGCACGACCGAGCTCTCGCGCATCTACCACCTTGACCGCGGATACGACGGCATAGAGCACAAACTTAAGAAACGCGGAGCAGACATACAGAGGGTTAACCAT
>CBDUXY010000152.1:0-7234 GCA_965371305.1 uncultured bacterium | reverse complement strand
GAAGTTGTTTCAAGTCCGGAATATTGGCCGGAATAACCGGTTTTTGAGTTAGATATAAATTTTTTAAATAAATTTACCGGTAAATGGAGAGATATACTTGTTCGACACCTTGCAACAAGCTCAAAATGGCGTTTAAAAAAAAGGCGCAGAGGATATATAGCTGCCAGACGTTTTCAAAGCGGACCAAGACGTAATGGTATCATATACAGCATAAGAATTAACCTGCATACTCACAGCTCTGACCTTGATAGCAAAGCATGGAAAAGACGACTTTCAAGTCTAACAATAGCAACTGCAATGCAAGGTACAACCGAATTAAAATTAATTGATAGTATGAATGCAGGTTTCAGCAATTCCACCCTTTTCATTGAATCAAACGGGGCTGGTTTAGAAATTTCAGAATTTAGTAAGACAAAAAAGCGAACTCTAACGTCGGTAATGTTATCAAAGGTGAAAGAGGAATTGAACTCACTCATGGCATCCGGGGATGTTGCCGAAAAAGGCTTTGACAGGACTTTAATGCCTGCAGAGTCTATAACGCAAGGTGAGGCCGAAATAAAATTAATAGAGGGAATGCAAGGTGGTATATACTGGGTCCATGCTTATGTTAATCCAGGCGAAGCAGGATATGTCTACCTTAAAGCATTTGAGGTAACAAAAAACACGCCTCTATCCACAGGCAGACTACCAAAAAAATCAACGGAATATACAGGCTGGTCTGATAATCCGGAAGAACAGTTTCTCTATAATACTGAGATAACAATTTACGAAGGGGACTGGGGAGACTATTATCCGGCAAGGTTTGAGGTGTGGTTCGTACCAAGTTCAGGCGGTGAAGAAAGAAAACTCATTGAACAGGTATTTAAAATAGAGGGTTGGCAGAGGTGATTTTCTCTACCCGACTTTTCTTTTTTTGATGGGCACAGCCCACCCTACATGGCTGTCTTTGATTAGAAACGAGATGCTGAATCAAGTTCAGCATGACAGAATTCGAAAAAATAAATTTACACACAGAGCGTCAGAACAATCCAGACCAAGGCGCGACGAAGGTTTGGAGTCGAGGTAGTACTTTTAAGTACACCGAGATGACAAATCGAGGAGCAACGCAGGTATGGGCAGTTTCTGGCGCTCTGCTTCACCCCACTTCGGCAAGTTCTAGTCTGTCTTTCCAGCGTAATTTCAGGATCTCTTTTATTACAACCCCGTCAGGAGTCGTTAAATCCGGGTCTTTTTCCATAAAACCGAACGCAGCCACACGGGCCTTTTTAAGTATGGTCAGGTCGCTGAACACCCCGGCAGTACGGAAGTCCGGCATCCCTGACTGCCTGGTGCCAAGGAAATCTCCCGGCCCTCTTATCTTGAGATCCTCTTCGGCAATACGAAAGCCGTCCATTGTATCTTCAAGGACTTTCAGGCGTTTCCACGTGTCTTCGCTCTTTGTGTACTGGGCAAGCAGCAGGCAATAGGACGGCCTCTGCCCCCTGCCCACGCGCCCGCGCAGTTGATGAAGCTGCGCAAGACCAAAACGCTCTGCGTGTTCGATCATGATAACAGAAGCGTTCGGCACGTCCACCCCGACCTCAATAACAGTTGTAGAGACTAAAACGTCCATTTCTCCGGATTTAAAAAGAGCCATTACCGTCTCTTTTTCAGCACTTTTCATTCGTCCGTGTAGCAGCCCGACACAGTAATCTGAAAAGACCTCTTTTTCAAGCTGCTCCTTCATGCGTGTTGCGTCTCTGAGGCTAAGCTCCTCGCTTTCCTCAACAAGCGGGTATACGATATATGCCTGGCCGCCTGCACGAAGCTCTGCCAAAATAAGGTCATAGGCCTTGCGTCTCTGGTTTTCTCTAAGGATTTTAGTGGTTATTGGTTTTCTGCCTTTTGGAAGCTCGTCTATAATCGACACGTCAAGCTCGCCAAACACGGTCATTGACAAAGTCCTTGGAATTGGCGTTGCTGTCATAACAAGTATATCGGGTGAAATGAAAATATCTACGTCATTGCCTGAGTCTGATTCAACAATTTTTTTCCTTAACGCAGCCCTTTGAGCAACACCGAAGCGGTGCTGCTCGTCTATCACAAAAAGCCCTGGTCTTGCAAAATCCACCCCCTTCTGGATAAGCGCGTGGGTGCCTATTACAAGGTCCGCTTCGCCGTGCCTGATGGATTCGTAAATTTTTTCCTTCTCGCTCTTTTTTAGCCTACCGGTAAGTAAAACAACCTTAATTCCGAGCTGCTCGGCAAATGTATGCGTATTCAGAAAATGCTGCTCAGCGAGTATTTCGGTCGGCGCCATGATGGCCGCCTGATAACCGGACGAAATTGCCCGGAGCGCCGCAATAAGGCTTATTACGGTTTTGCCGCTCCCAACGTCGCCCTGGACAAGCCTGTTCATTGGGTGCGGCGAAGCCATGTCTTTTTCTATCTCAGAACACGCCCTTTCCTGCGCTGAGGTAAGCTCAAAAGGCAGCATGTCCATGAACCTGGCTAAGACCTCACCCCACCCCCGACCTCCATCCATGACCAGTCCACCCTGCTTTTTCACCTGTGTTCTTTTTATGGCAAGCCCAAGTTCAAGAGAGAACAGTTCGTCAAACACAAGCGCCTGCCTTGCTCTTTTAATACTATCTTCAAAGGATTTTTCTGTCCTTGGCATATGCAACTCGTTAAAGGCAGTGGTAATATCCATAAACCCCGAATTATGATGAATATCAGCCGGCACAGCAGATAAGGCGTATTTGACGTAGCCACTTACAATACCGGAAATCAGCTTTCTAATGGTCTTCTGGTGCATCTTGTCGATTTGAGAATACACAGGCACTATAGATTCTGTCTCAGCGCCGCCTGCCGATTCATTTGGATCGTAAGGCTCTACGTCGGGATGTATTATTTCCTTTTGATGTCCAAAAACACTCACATGGCCGTAGAATTTAAAGGTCTTTCCAACCGGGTAACGCCCCTTCATGTACGACATTTTATAATTAAACCACTTTAACTTCAGCAGCCCGGCGCCGTCTGTTACAACAACTTCAAAAATCCGTCTCCTGCCGTAACGCGCTTCGCCCGATGCCACGACCTCGCCTACCGTTACTTCGTTCATACCGACTTCAAGCTCTTTTATCTTTTTTATCAGGCTTCGGTCTTCGTATCTTATGGGAAGAAAATACAGCGCGTCTTCAACCGTTGAAAGGCCTTTTTTAGCAAGCCTTTCACCAAGCTTCGGCCCGATCCCCTTAACGTACTGCAAGGGGGTTTGTAGTTTTTTTAGATTTTCATTTACTTGCGGGAGATTTAAAACAGGTGTGCCTGTCTTGCTTAAGTCTGACCTGGAAGGATCAGCTGAGACAACAGAAATATTTGCTGAGTCAGTCAGATCATGCCCTGAAAAAAGCAGTTCCTTTGCCCTTGAGATGCGACTCTTCTGCTCGTCTGAATCAAGAGAATCAAAACCCGAAAAAAGCTCATAAAGGTTGGTCAGTACAGGTGATAAGTCCTTGCTGTCTTTAAAAAAACCGGAGACAAGTTCTTCCAGCCCTTTTATGTTTTTCAGGTGCGCGAAGTCGTCTTTCGAGGCGAACTCAAGAGGGCGGAGAAGTGTTTCCCGAGCGGCTTTAAGAAGTGCGTCGTCGTCTTTATTGGAAGGTATTTTCATATACGAATAAAAAGGGAAACTTGCTCCCTTTTAAGGTTATGATTTTGCAGTAGCAGCCTGCGCAGTTCCGTGCCACTCCTGAAGGGTCTTTACGCTAAGCTCCTCACTGAGTATTGCCCTTATGGCTCGGGCGGCGGCGTGCGCGCCTGCGGCTGTCGTAAAATAAGGCACTCCGTGCTCAATAGAGCTTCTTCTTATGGAATACGAATCCTCAACGCTCTGAGCGCCAAAAGACGTATTTATAACCATATCCACACGGTTACTCTTTAACCTGTCAACTATGTGCGGTCGACCTTCTGTAACCTTCAGGATCATCTCGTTGGTAATGCCGTTTTGCTCAAGGAACTTTGACGTCCCCCTTGTGGCAAGTATATTAAAGCCCATGTCAAAAAGCTCCTTTGCCACGTGCAGTACAGCGTCTTTATCTTCATCACGGACACTTATAAATACAGTACCGGATTCCGGCAGGGTGTTGCCGGCGGCTATCTGCGCCTTTGCAAAGGCCCTTCCAAAACCGTCACCAATACCCATGACCTCGCCGGTGGACTTCATCTCCGGGCTAAGGAGGGTATCGACGCCTGGAAATTTTATAAAAGGAAAAACCGCTTCCTTGACCGAAAAATACTCAGGCGTTATCTCTTCGGTAAACCCGACCTCTTCGAGTGTTTTGCCTATCATGAGTTTTGTCGCAAGCTTGGCAAGGGGAGCGCCGATTGCCTTGCTTATAAACGGTACGGTGCGCGAGGCCCTTGGGTTCACCTCGATTATATATACCTCGTTATCCTTTACCGCAAACTGTACGTTCATAAGGCCGACTACTTTAAGCTCCAGGGCAAGGGCCGTGGCCTGACGCCTGATTTCATCAAGCACGTCTTTATCAAGGGAATACGGGGGCAGAGAACAGGCGCTGTCCCCTGAATGTACTCCTGCCTGCTCTATATGCTCCATGATCGCGCCTATGACGACATCCTTACCGTCGCTTATACAGTCAACGTCAACCTCGGCCGCACCCTCAAGAAACCTGTCTACAAGGACCGGGTGCTCAGGCGAGGCCTCAACCGCCCTTGTCATGTAGTCCATCAGATTCGGCTCGTCATATACAATCTCCATTGCGCGGCCGCCAAGCACGTATGAGGGCCTCACCATCACGGGATAACCTATCTTTGTGGCAATAGCTACGGCCTCTTCGATACTGCGTGCCGTTCCACTGTCCGGGCGTTTCAGTTCAAGCAGGTCAAGCAGTTCATCGAACCTCTCCCTGTCTTCTGCGCGGTCTATGGAGTCCGGCGTGGTGCCGATTATATTCACCCCTGCCTTTTCAAGCGGCACCGAGAGCTTAAGCGGGGTCTGGCCGCCGAGTTGCACGATCACTCCATCCGGCTGTTCCTTCTCTACTATTGCCATAACGTCCTCAAAGGTAAGAGGCTCAAAGTAGAGCTTGTCAGACGTGTCATAGTCGGTCGAGACGGTCTCGGGGTTACAGTTTACCATTATGGCCTCAAATCCCTCTTCCTTAAGCGCAAAACTTGCGTGCACACAGCAATAATCGAACTCAATACCCTGCCCTATCCTGTTTGGTCCGGAGCCAAGTATCATTACCTTCTTTTTCGGCGGGTCGGCTTCATTCAACATGGCCTCGCACTCTGTCTCTGGTTTCTTATCCGCAATATTATAAAAAGGCCGCTCGTAAGTGGAATACAGATACGGGGTATGGGCCTCGAACTCCGCACCACAGGTGTCTACGCACTTATACACAGGGGAAAGTCCAAGTTCCTTCAGATGTTTTAAGATAATATCGACTGAGACGTTAGTGAGTTTTGCAAGCGTCTTATTTGAAAACCCGCTTTGTTTTGCCTCACGCATAAGTTCCAGTGGAAGCTTACCCGTGCCAAGCTCGTTTGCCTTTGAAGAGATAATAACTTCAAGCTCGACAATATCGGCAATAGTATCGAGAAACCACGGGTCTATGCCGGTCAGTTCCCCAATCTCTGCAATACTCATATTGCCCCGTATGGCTTCGGCAAGATAAAAAATTCTTTCACAGTTCGGAGTCTTGAGTTTCGCCCTTAAAATGTCAAGTTCCGCGTCTGTTGGATTAAACCCAGGGGTCTCTCGCTCCGGCCTCAAGAGCCAATCAAAACCTTCCGCCCCGGTTTCAAGAGAGCGCAGGGCTTTTTGAAGAGACTCCTTAAAGGTCCTGCCGATACTCATCACCTCGCCCACACTCTTCATCTGGGTCGTAAGGGTAGCGTTTGCCTTTGGAAACTTTTCAAATGCAAAACGCGGTATCTTGGTTACGACGTAATCGATTGTCGGCTCAAACGACGCAGGTGTTTCTTTGGTAATGTCGTTGGGTATCTCGTCAAGCGTATAACCTACGGCCAGCAGGGCGGCAATTTTAGCGATTGGAAAACCCGTTGCCTTACTTGCAAGGGCCGAACTCCTCGACACGCGCGGGTTCATCTCGATTACGTATATGCGCCCGTCTTCAGGGCAGACAGAGAACTGAATGTTGGAGCCGCCCGTATCAACGCCGATCTCGCGTATAATGGCCAGGGCCGCATCACGCATAAGCTGATATTCCTTGTCCGACAACGTCTGGGCCGGAGCGACGGTGATGGAATCTCCGGTATGCACGCCCATTGGGTCGAGGTTTTCAATTGAACATATTATAACGACGTTATCTTTTGTGTCGCGCATTACTTCAAGCTCATACTCCTTCCACCCGATGACCGACTCTTCTATCTGTATTTCATTGGTCGGGCTTGCATCCAACCCGGTCCTGACCAGGGCTTCATATTCTTCGCTGTTGTATGCAATGCCCCCGCCCGTGCCGCCAAGGGTGAACGACGGGCGCAGGATAAGGGGAAAATTAAAGTTCTCAAGTATCTCAAGGGCGTCTTCCATACACCGGGCGTAGCCGCTTCCCGGAAGACCGACGTTCGGGATATTAGCCATAAGACTGCTGAATATCTCCCTGTCTTCGGCCTTTTCAATGGCATCAACGTCCGCGCCTATCAGCTCTACGTTATAGCGCTCAAGCACACCGCCCTTTGCAAGATCCATCGCCACGTTAAGGGCAGTTTGCCCGCCCATTGTGGGTAAAAGCGCATCGGGCCTCTCGCGCTCGATTATTTTCTCAACCATCTTTGCGGTTATCGGCTCGATATAGGTCCTGTCGGCGAAGTTCGGGTCGGTCATGATGGTCGCGGGGTTCGAATTAACAAGTACAACCACATAACCGTCTTCTTTCAAGGCCTTACACGCCTGCGTACCCGAATAGTCGAACTCGCAACCCTGGCCGATTATTATCGGACCGGATCCGATCAGCAAAATCTTTTTTATGTCAGTTCTTTTTGGCAATTTTTTTAATTTGCTCCTTTATTTTTTATACTAAATTATTTTCAACCAAATAAGCTCGTCCTTTCGATTTAGTTTGGTAGTACAACTCACCACGACTAGAATCACTTCTTAAGCAATTACTTTTAACTAACTTATCTAAATTATACCGAACTTCTACAACCGACATCTCTGATGATGTACAAATCTCGGAAAGAGTAAAAACTTTTGCATTAGCAT
>CBDUXY010000151.1:0-7247 GCA_965371305.1 uncultured bacterium | reverse complement strand
GATACCAACAATAAGCGGGACGACAAAAATAAAAATAACTCCGGGCACCCAGGGAGGACAAAAGCTGCGCATAAAAGGCAAGGGAGTTGTTATTGGGAGAACGGCTGGACACCAGTACGTTATAATAAAAATTGTAATACCTGAAAAAACCGACAAACGCACGACTGAGCTCATCAAAGAGCTTGAATCAATAAATCCCTATGACCCGAGAGTTGATTTATGGTAAAATATAATTGGGGTATGTCTTGGCAGAATCTTAAATAAATGGCTTTGGCAAATTGCCTTGGCCGAAAATAAAGCAAGGACTATCCAATGGCTGAAGTAGATGAATTAAAAGAAAACCTGACCGAAAAGGCAGGGAAGGTGCTTGACACCGCCATAGAGGAAAGCAAGAGAAGGCAGCATTATTACCTTGGCGTGGAGCATCTTTTTATGGCCTTTGCAAACGTCGAGGAAAAGTTCTTCCGAGAGGTAATGGAAGACCTCAACCTTGACGTATTTCACGTACTTAACTTCTTAAGCGAACACCTGAAAGTATCGCGCCAGTATATAGGCGTTGGGCTTAAGATCCCTCCTGCTACCAAGAACATCTTCCGCCTTGCCAAAGAAGAGGCCCACCGCTGGGGGCGCACGGAGGTGGAATCCACCGACATACTGCTTGCTATTTTCCAGGAAAACCACAGCCTTCCGGCTAAAATATTCCGTAGCTTCGGGCTTGACCCGGACTACGTGATGCGCCGCATTACGGTCAGGATACGCAGCAAAGAAGAGAGCGAAGAAGAGTTTAAAAAGAAATACGAACTCCCGCCCAATCTAAAGCACTTTGCCATCAACCTTAACAAACTTGCCAGGTTCGACAAGATCGCCCCTGTTATCGGGCGGGACAAAGAGATCGACCAGGTGCTTGAGATACTTTGCCACGTTGAGCGCACAAACTCCGTCATGCTCCTTGGAGAGCCGGGCGTTGGCAAGACGGCAGTTGCCGAGGCCCTGGCCCGCCGCCTTGAACTCGAACCCGACCGGGTGCCAAAAAGACTCCGTGGTAAACAAATCGTCAATTTGCAGATGAACTCCATAGTTGCCGGAACCATATTCCGCGGCATGTTCGAGGACAGGATTGAGAAAATTATAAAAGAGATAAAAGAAAAACAAAACATTATCTTCTTTATTGACGAGGCCCACACCCTTATAGGGGCGGGGAGTGCCATGGGAGTGCCCTCTGACGCGGCCAACATCTTCAAATCAACCCTTTCGCGCGGCGAGGTGCAGATTGTCGGCGCAACCACCCTTTCCGAGTACAAGGAATACATCGCAGAGGACGAAGCCCTGGCAAGAAGGTTCAGAACGGTCACGATAGAAGAACCCTCCATCGACCAAACAAAGGAGATACTCTACGGACTTCGCCCGAGGCTTGAGCAAAACTACTCGGTCACCCTCTCCGACGAGGCCCTTGACACGGCCCTTGACATGAGCCAGCGCTACGTAAGAAGTTTAAAGTTGCCGGATAAAGTCATAGGATGGCTTGATACGGCCTGCGTCAAGGTCGAGATACACCGTCCCGGCGGCACGGTAACGGCAAGCGACGTGATAGAGGTAATCTCGCAGGAGACGAAGATCCCGGGAGACATGATCTTCCGCGATACCACCGAGAGGTTCAAAGCAATTGAACAGAGGCTGGCCGGACGACTTGTCGGGCAGCACGAGGCAATCAACGCCCTTGCAAAAAGGCTTCGGTTGAACAAAGGCCCGCTTAAAGAGAACTACTCAAGGCCTGACGGGATCTTACTATTTCTCGGCCCGACCGGAGTTGGAAAAACAGAGCTTGCAAAGGCCCTTGCCGAATTCCTCTTCGGCGACGATAAGAAAATGATACGCGTTGATATGAGCGAGTACAAAGACGGCGCCGTGTCCGTGGACAAGCTAATAGGCATGCCAAGGGGCATTGTCGGCTCGGAAAGGGGCGGGGTGCTCACAAACCAGGTCAGGGATAACCCGTACACGGTAGTGTTGCTGGATGAAATTGAAAAAGCCCACTCAAACGTCACAAACCTGTTCTTGCAGGTGTTTGACGAGGGCTGGCTTACGGACGGTCGCGGCAAGCGCATCTACTTCAGCGACACGGTTATTATAATGACTTCGAACCTTGGCTCCGACGAATTTAAAAAATTCACCAAACCCATGGGTTTTATGCCGGACGGACAGAAGGTGGACAGCCTCAAGAAGGCCATCATGGTAGAGGTCGAGCAGTCCTTTTCCCCTGAGTTCCTAAACCGCATCGACGACATAATCGTGTTCTCCCCGCTTACAAAACCAGAGGTGGGAGAGATAGCCCTCATGTATATCGAACAGATAAGAAAGCACATGGCCGAGTACGAAAAAGAGCTCTACTTGACCGACAAGGCCATAGACATGCTCGTTGAAAAGGGTTATAGTCCGAAATACGGGGCAAGGTTTTTAAAACGCGTCATAGACGACAAGGTAAAGATACCCATAACGTTAAAATGGAAGGACGGTAACTTCTTCCGTGTTGAGGTCTGCGACGACGACATCTGCGTTGAAGCGGGCGTTACGGTCGGTTCGACAACTTAAAGACCTGTTAAAATTTTTCATATTGCCTGCTTAAGGCCTTTCCCATTAATTAATTAAAAAAATAATTATTCAATTTCCACTTCATAAGGAGACATTACGTGATTAAAAGAATACTGCTTGCGCTTGACGGCTCTGACTTTTCAAAACCTGTAACCGATTACGGCCTGTGGCTTGCCGGCAAATTCGACGCTACACTCTCAGGGCTTCACGTGGTCGACATAGTCTCGCTTGAAGGCTCCTTTCTGCACGACATTTCAGGCGCGCTCGGGTTCGAGATGTTCCAGGATTTTTCCTCGAAGATGAAAGAGGTACTTGAGGAACGGGGACACGTAGTACTTGAGGAGTTCAAAGAAGTTTGCAGCGCGGCAGGGGTGGAATGCGACTCCCTGCTTACCTCCGGCATTGTTGCAAACGAGATAAGCGACAAGGGCACGATAAAAGACCTTGTTATAATCGGCAAGCGCGGCATTAACGAAGAATTTGAACACGGACTTCTCGGCTCGGCAACAGAAGGAGTCATTAGAAAATCCACAAGCCCTGTATTAATCGTACCAAAGAGCTTTACCCCGGTTAAAAACCCGCTGCTTTGTTTCGACTCAAGCCCGAATGCCGCAAAGGCCATGCACTCGGCAGCCGAATTTTCAAAGACGCTTAAAGTTCCTCTAACAGTAATAAGTGTAGCAAAAGGCGATGATGCCGAGAGGAATCTGAAAAAAGCGGAAGACTACCTGGCTCCCTACGACATAAAAGCATGTTTTGTCGCCGTAGACGACGACGTGCCCTCGCCTGTGATCAAAAAACACTGCGAGGAGAACTCGCACGACCTGGTCTTTATGGGTGCTACGCACCATGCAAGGCTTGTAGCAATGGTGCTTGGCAGCACGGCAGAAGATATTGTCCGCAACGTTCCTTGCCCGATATTCCTTGAGAGGTAGCCTCTTTTTTTAATTTTAATCAGCCAAAGGGCCGCGTTAAGCGCGGCCCTTTTTTTTATGGATTTCACCACCACACCCCTCTTGACATAATCCCCAATTATTCTATACTGTAAAAACCTTAAAAAAACTAACTCATATAATCCAACAACAGGGAGAACAAACTCATGCGCAAAATCTATCTTAGTATTTTTCTTCTGGCAACACTCTGTATGGTGGCCGCAGGTTGCGCCACAAAGCAGCCCCTCTCGGACTTTCGCGGAGCAGACCTTGAAGGCAAGCTGCGCTCGGGCCAGTACAAACAAAAAACCGACAACTTCCTTATTGTACTCGACTCATCAGGCTCTCTAAGCGGCAAATACCAGGGCCGGACGAAACTCAACATTGCAAAAGAAGTCGTAAACCGCATGAACAGGACTATACCTGAAATGGAACTTACCGGAGCGCTCAGGACGTTTGGCATGGCAGCCACCCCTCTTAGCTACGAAGATAAAACAGATCTGCTCTACGGCGTTACAAAATACTCGACCGCCGACTTTGAAGCAGCTCTTGACGGCATATGGCCTCCAAACGGCAGAAGCCCTATGGGACTTGCCTTTGCAAAAGCAGGAGAAGACCTTGCCGACACAAAAGGAAGCATCGCTATTATGGTCGTATCCGACGCACAAGACATGGACATGAGTCCTGTTGAAGGTGCAAAGGCCTTGAAGGCCCGTTACGGAGACCGCCTTTGCATATACACCATGCACATAGGCAACAACAGCGAGGGTAAGGCAAAGATGGACATGATCTCGGAGGCCGGAAAGTGCGGCTTTACAGCAATCGTTGACGACATATCCACGCAAGAGGGTATGGCTGATTTTGTAACAGGCGTTTTCCTTGAAAAAGTTGGAACGGCTCCTGCGCCAAAACCAAAACCCGCACCTGTTCCGGCTGCACTACCAGCGCCAAAAGATACCGATGGTGATGGTGTATTTGATAAAAAAGACGATTGCCCTAACACTCCAAAGGCAGCAAAAGTGAACTCGGTCGGCTGCTGGGTCTTAAAAGGGCTTAACTTCAATTATGACAAGTGGGACATCAAGCCAAAATACAACCACCTGCTTGACGAACTCGTGACCATACTTAAAAACAATCCAACGATGAAGCTTGAAGTTCAGGGCCATACCGATAATAGAGGGACAGCCGCCTACAACAAAAGCCTTTCCAAAAAGCGCGCCGACTCGGTAAGGGACTACCTTGTGGGTAAAGGTATCGGGGCCGCCCGCCTTACTACAGCCGGATACGGCTTTGACAAACCGGCCGCCACAAACGACACGGACTCAGGACGCGCGGAAAACCGCAGGGTCGAGCTTAAACCGATTCGTTAGAAGGCAATACAGGACGTAGATTAAATCAGGGAGCAGGGCCGCGCTTTGCGCGGCCCTGCTCTTTTTTATGAACAACCAAGCGCAAGAAGCTGAAAACAAGTAGTCCGTTGCGTCCTTGTCAAAACCCGCGCCAGAACCAGCGTAAGAGACGGAACCGGGAAGCGGTTTGGAAAATTCATGAACAACGAGGAATAATCGCGCCTTACTTTCTCCTTTCTATTGACATTTGCGCCCAACGCCCTTATATTCTCTTTACGAATTAATCAATAAACTACCGCGCAGCAAACTGCGAGGCGTTAGACCCGTCATGCGGGTAAGTCAAATATAAAGAACAAGTGGAGGAACATACATGACTCTTCAGAAAGCCGGTTCAGGCCTTAAGTGTTACAACTGCGGACATGAGCTGATTGACGGCAGGATAGACGAAAACGAGGACGCGGTGTTTGACTGTCCCGAATGCAAGGCCGAGAACTTCGCCATATTGCCCGACGACGTCGGGCCGGACCACTTCATCATAATGAGGGTCAGGACGGAGCACGCAATAAAGTTTTTCCTGGACTGTGAAAATAAAAAATGCAGAAGCCTTGGCTACGGCATGATGCCCCCGCCAACCGAAGACGGCCAGAAACCAACGCCTGAAGTCGGCCCGTGCCCTGACTGCGGAACCAACAGGGCTTTTTTCACAAAGAATTTTTGATACGCCCTGACGTGTGTTATAACGTCAGCAAATAAAAACCCGGAGGTATTTTGAAATGCCGCTCAAATGTTATAACTGTTTTAAAAAGATAACCACCCAAGCCCGTATGGAAGGTGAGGAAATAATATACGACTGCGACGAATGCAAGAGCGAAAACCACGCCGTGCGTGTCGGAGAAAAACACATTATCACATGGTTTGAGAACGACGAAAAAATGAGGCGCTATTTTGTGTGCAAAAACAAGTCGTGCACGAGCCTTAACAAGGCTGCCCCTGTAATCCCTGTTGCCGAAGGCGAAGAGCACCCGACATACAAAAGCATTACAAGCGGGCCGTGCCCCGAGTGCGGGATCAAAGAGCGGGGTTATGCAAGCACACTCAAAAACCCTGAAACAGGCAAGCTTGAAGGTACGTCAACGACCAAATATCCGTTTTCGTGTTCGTAGGGTAGATTGAATTAACTACAGAAAAACATAACAGGGTGGCGGGCAAAAAACCTGTCACCCTGAATTTATTTCAGGGTCTCGTAATATGAATTTATCAAAAAGGATAATACCCGATGTCAGAAGACAAGCCTAAAAATTTAACAAAAATTGCAGAAGAGGAAGGGCTTGTAGCTCTCCTAAAGGAAGCGTGTTACTCTTTGGACTCTATTGCTACTGGTGCTGTAGGCACTGGACGACAAGACATTTATATGATCCCTGGAAGACTTGTACAAGGAGTGCGAAATAAAACCTTTATTAAGCAGCTTGGTGAAGAGTTTGAAAATCTAAAAGAAAAAGGCCGCATAAAAAAAGATTATATACATACAGAACAAGGCATGGCTTGTCTTCAAGAGCTACTTGCTGCCTTGGAAGAGCCTCCTGTAAATGAAGTAAGATTTGAAGCATTGAAAGCAATCTTCCTGACTGCCTGTACTGAAGACTTCTCTAATAGTGAAGATGTTCTACCTCAATTATTATTAAACGTTGCAAGGAACTTAGACTCCGGCGAACTTGTTTTACTGGCATCAATGTATAGTATTAAACTTAAAGCCACAAAAGATGATGCTCATATAAAATCAAAAAGACTAGATGATTGGTATTCGTTAATAATAACTCGTTCATCCTTAAGCTCAAAATCTCTGGTTCAGCTATATGAAGAGAAGTTAATTGCTAAAAAATTAATTGATGGACCCAACGGCAGTTTAAGACAAATAGTATATCATGAAAATTCTCGTCTAACTGATTTAGGGCTTAAGCTTTGTGAGTTTATGCATAAGGATGAAGAAGTACCAAAAGCATAAATAGAGACACTTAACATTAAAATTTTCTATCCAACAAAACTAATTCCAAAAACATTTTTTTATCTTTTCAACCCCCGTGGGGATAGGGTGTGACGGGCTAAAGAAGGGGCGGGTGAGCGAGACCGGGGGAGCATGAGCGCAGCGATTTAGGCGGTCGCACTCACGGGGAAGAGGAAGCCTCGCCCTGAAACACCCTACCCCACAAAAGCAGTCCCGCAGGGACAAAGCAAGTCCCCCTCACCCCATCCCTCTCCCCTGGGGGGAGAGGGAGTAAGAACAAGATTGCGTCGTCGGCTACGCCTCCTCGCAAAGACAAACCGTTCATCCTTCGACACAGCTCAAAATGAACGGTTTTATCCAACCTCTTGAAAAAGG
>CBDUXY010000150.1:0-7354 GCA_965371305.1 uncultured bacterium | reverse complement strand
AGCCAGACTTTGGTCGGTTCTTTGAACGAACCCGGTGCTTTGACTATAAACTCAACTCCTGTAACTCTTGACGGGGCGAACGCCTTTAGTTACGGCCCTGTAACACTTGCGGAGGGTTCCAACAGCTTCATGTTCGACGCTGCCGATCTTTCAGCTAATACTTCTCAACTGAATATAGGTATAACCCTTGACAGCGTGGTTCCTGCTGATGTTGATACCGGCCTTGTTACCATAACCGAGGCCGTAAGCGGCACGGTGAATGTAAGCGGGGCTGCCGGGAGTGCCGAAGCCAACTCAACTATTACCGTTACAAACACCACGGCCGGAGGCTCTGTGGTAACAACTGCGGCAGGGGACGGAAGTTTCTCGACCGATATAAACGCCGTGGATGCAGATATACTTTCAATCGTGAGTACCGACGCTGCCGGTAATAGCAGTAACGTTGTTAATGTGATGGTCAACATTGGTCCTCCAGGGCCTCCGCCTGACCCCTCGACTATAGCTCCGGCTATTGACCTTACCGTGACAACTTCATTGTATGACGCAACCGAGTTTCTCTATACTGGCTTTAACCCGATACAAACTGGAGTATCCCCGGGCACTATAGAGGCAAAACGCGTTTCCGTGCTGCGTGGTATGGTTTTTGATAAGAATAATGTTCCTCTCCCGGGTGTTACAATCTCTATCCTGGATCACCCGGAATTAGGAAGCACACTTAGCCGGGCAGACGGTATGTTCGACATGGCTGTTAACGGCGGAAGCCGGCTTGTTGTCGAGTATGAACTTGACGATTATATTGCTGCCCAGCGAAATGTTCTTACCACGTGGCGTGATTATTCGTGGATAGATGATGTGGTTCTTATACCGTTTGACCCTAATGTAACGGTCATTGATTTTACAGATCCGATGCAGGTTCACAGGGGCAGTATTATAACGGATTCTTCCGGTACTCGCCAGGCAACGCTATTTTTCCCGTTTGGCACTACGGCTGAGATGGTTATGCCCGATGATTCCACTCAGCCACTTAGTATCTTGAGTGTGCGCAGCACGGAATATACAGTGGGTGATAACGGTCCTTACACCATGCCCGGCGACCTTCCGCCGACAAGCGCCTATACCTATGCCACAGAATTTAGCGTGGACGAGGCAGTTGCGGCTGGCGCCAAAACGGTTACTTTTAGCCAGCCTGTGATCAACTATCTGGAAAACTTCCTTGGTTTTGATACCGGTGTTGCTGTCCCGGCCGGTTATTACGATTATGAAAAAGCTATGTGGATACCGATGGACGATGGTGTGGTGTTGGAAATCTTAAGTATCAACGCGGGTCTTGCTGAGCTTGACCTTGACGGCAGTGGCACGTCAGCCGATGCTGCGGCCTTGGCTGCTATGGGTATCACAGATGATGAACGAGAGCAACTTGCCATTTTGTATACTGCTGGGCAAAGCCTGTGGCGCGTACCAATGGATCATTTCACACCAGGTGACTGGAACTGGCCTGTATATAATGTAGGTGGGGATTCAGAGTACCCTAATTGTATCTTAGGTTTAATAACTTTTGGATTAATTGATTGCAAGCAAGGTGGATCAGTCATTGAGGCTCAGAGACAAACCCTTGGCGAGGCAATTGGTGTTACAGGTACAGAACACGACATGGTGTATAAAAGTGACCGGGTAAAAGGTGCGAAATCTGAATGGACTTTTAAGACCATGCTAACAGGTGATACCATACCAAGTATGCTTGGTCAGGTTGTTGTTGAAGTGTACGTTGCAGGTAAAAGAGAAGTGTTTAGTTTTCCTGAGGACTTGCCAAATCTTTTCAATCCTCCGGATCCTAATCTGCCGTTTGTTTATACATGGGATAGTAAGGACGGATACGGCCGTACACTACAAGGCAGGCATCCTGTTAAAATACGTATAGGTTACGTGTACCCATCTATCCCATATGCTAGTGGTAGTAGTTCTGTTTCAGCAGGTAGAAGTTTTGGTAATTTTGGTTCCAGTGTTTTATCAGTAGATTCTTTAACGTATGTCATACTTTGGCAGAATATTGAGACCGAGCTTGGCACCTTTGACGCAAAATCCTTGGAGCTTGGCGGATGGACACTTAACAATCACCATTTTTACGACCCTGTTGGCAAGGTTTTGTTTATGGGTAACGGTGATGAGCGCGAAGTTGATGATATAACCAGAGTAGTAACAACTATCGCCGGTATAAGCCGTTGGAGTGATTACACCGGCGATGGTGGACTAGCTACCAATGTAGGGCTTGGTTTTCCCGTAGGTTTAGCTGTAGACGGTGAAGGTAATATATTTATCTCTGATAGATGGTATCATCGTGTCCGCAAAGTAAGCCCGGACGGGATTATAACAAACGTTGCAGGAAGCGCAATTCAGCCTGGTGATGCCGGCGGTGGTTTTAGCGGAGACGGTGGTCTTGCAGTTAATGCACAGCTCTATACACCCAAGGGTATAGCAGTCGATAACAATGGAAACCTTTATATTGCGGACAAACAGAATCATCGTGTCCGTAAGGTCGATACTAATGGCATAATTACAACCGTTGCGGGTAATGGACTTCATGGTGGTGGAGGTGATAACTACAGTGGTCTTGCCGTCAATGCAAAACTTGATAATCCCATGTCGGTTGCGGTGGATAACTGGGGCAATCTCTATATTGGAGACCACCGCGATCTTTACAAGATAAGTCCTGACGGAATAATTCATGATGCACATATAGGAACTCCCTCGGCTAAAAAACCTTTTACTTCAGTTGTCGTGGATGACCAGGGTAATGTTTTTGTTGCATCAGCAGGCTCTCATTTTATATTCAAGATAAGCCCTGACGGAGTCGGCACTCGTTATGCAGGAACAGGTGGCAGGAGTTACGGTGGTGACGGCGGTCCTGCGACTAGCGCTTACCTTAACAATCCGCGAGGTATTTCACTTGATCAAGAAGGAAATCTGTTTATTGCGGATAATGGCAATGCACGTGTTCGAATGGTGGACGGTCGAGGGATAATCAATACTGTTGCCGGTAGCGACGCCGGTACGTGTTGTCCGGTATACTACAGCGGTGACGGCGACTCCGCAATAAATACGGATCTGGGCGCCGTTCGTGATATTGCGCTTGATTCCGAGGGCAATATCTATATTACCCCGAATAATAGTACAGTAAATAAGGTTTCCGCGCCTTTCCCTGGTTTTTCCTACACGGACATAGCCGTTCCTTCTGAGGACGGAAGTCTCTTATATAAGTTTGACCCAAGCGGCAGGCACCTGCAAACGGTTAATACTGTAACCGGTTCTGTTGTTTATGACTTTGCTTATAATGCTGAGGGCTTGCTTACGAGCATGACAGACGGCTACGACAACATAACAACCATTGAACGTGACGGCAGCGGCGACCTTATCGGCATATTAGGTCCTTACGGTCAGAGGACTACGTTTACATTGGATGCGGATGGTTATCTTGCGTCTGCGACCAACCCAGCCACAGAGACAAATTCGTTCGTTTATACGACAAAAGGTCTTATGACGTCGCAGACGGATGCAAGGAACGGGTTGCACTCCTACACATACGATATTTGGGGCAGGCTCATACGAGACGAAAACCCGGCCAATGGTTTTTGGAACCTTGTGCGTTCGGAGGGCAGCAACTATCAGAGCTTTACCGTTGATATGACTTCTGCCGAGGGACGTACTTTCTCTTACTACACAGAGGCCTTGCCGAATAACTCAAAGTGGAGGGTTAATACCGGCCCGGACGGGCTTTCAACCGGCGTGCTTTACAGTCCGAACGGCACTACATCCGTGACCACTCCTGACGGCACTAAGGTAGTTACATACGAAAAATCCGACCCAAGATTCGGTCTGCATGCGCCGTACATAAGAGCTGTGACTGTTACTACGCCGGGCGGTCTGTCCGCGCTTGTTTCAATTAACCGCGCGGTCACTCTTTCAGACCCGGACGACCCCTTGAGCATGACCAGCGCGACCAACACGGTCACTGTAAACGGCCGTACTTCTACGAGCGTTTACGACGCGGCTGCGGCTACGGTCGTGAACACTACCCCTGAGGGCCGCCAGTCTACAACGACTATTGACAGCAAAGGTAGAGTTACTAACGCACAGGTCCCGGGACTTGAACCTGCAAGTTTTATTTATGACACGCAAGGCCGCATGACCTCTGCCACCTCCGGCACCGGAGCAAACGCGCGTAGCGTGAGTGTTGCGTTCAACACGGACGGATACGTCTCCGATATAACCGACCCGCTCCTGCGGAGCACGAGTTTTGAATACGACGCGGCAGGGCGCGTTATCAAAAAGACCCTTGTAGATGGCCGAGAGATTAACTTTACTTACGACGCTCACGGTAATATGACTTCTATTACTCCACCAGGAAGACCTTCTCATTCGTCAAATTATACGCCAGTTGACCTTCCTGAGGATTACACAGCCCCTGACATCGGGCTTGGCTCTGATTCAACTACTATTGCCTACAACCGTGATAAGCAGCCAACGCTTGTTACAAGGCCGGATGCTCAGACAATAGCAATGGCTTATGATATGGGCGGCAGACTTGACACCGTGACCATGCCTCATGGGCAGGTGGACTATACCTACGGCCTTGACACAGGGCTTCTAACGTCCATTACGGCTCCGGGCGGAGTGATGCATCAGTTTGGCTACGACGGCTCTCTCATGACGTCTGAGGTGGTTTCAGGGCCTGTCTCCGGAAGCATAGAGTACACTTATAACAATAACTTCCAGGTTACGAGCAGGTCTGTTAACGGAGCCAACACCGCCACCTTTACTTACGACAACGACGGTCTGCTCACTGGCGCAGGTCAGCTCTCCATTGCGTACAACGCCCAGAACGGCTTGCTTACCGGCACTGCGGTCGGGGGTGTTACGGATACGCTCGGTTACAACACGTTTGGCGAGATGACTGGTTATACCGCTCAGTACTCGGGCGGGGACGTTCTGGCTGCGACCTACACAAGGGACAAACTTGGTCGAGTGACTTCAAAAACAGAGACCGTTGGAGGGGTTACGGATACTTACGTCTATGCTTACGACTTGGCTGGCAGGTTGACTGACGTAGAGAAAAACACCGTGCTTGTGGGGCATTATGAGTATGACCAGAACAGTAACCGGACAAGCTATGCTGGCGATCTTGGTATGTTCGGGGCTACTTACGACGCTCAGGATAGATTGTTGACATATGGTACTAACTCTTATACTTACACGCAGAATGGTGAGCTTAGTTCAAAGACCGATGCGTCCGGCACGTCAACTTACAGTTACGATGTTTCAGGTAATCTCAGGTCTGCAACACTTGCGGACGGCACTCAAATAGACTATATTATAGATGGTCGTAACAGGCGCATAGGCAAGAGAGTTAACGGCACGCTTGTGCAGGGTTTTGTGTACTCAGGTCAATTAAATCCCATAGCAGAATTGGATGGCTCAGGGAATGTGGTTGCTACGTTTACTGGCAGTTACATGGAAAAAGGCGGGGTAACTTATAAGATAATAAGAAACCATCTGGGTAGTCCGCGTATGGTTGTGGATGTTGCAACTGGGGCTGTTGTTCAAGAAATAAGCTACGATGAGTTTGGGAATATTACGCAGGACACCAACCCGGGCTTCCAGCCGTTTGGTTTTGCAGGCGGCATCTTTGATCAACACACAAAGCTTACCCGCTTTGGTGCCCGTGACTATAATCCTGTAATTGGTAGATGGACAGCCAAAGACCCAATAGGTTTTAACGGTGGTGACACCAACCTTTACGGTTACGTCCTGAACGATCCTGTGAATTTTGTGGATCCAGATGGTGAATTTGCTATTGTGATTGCACCTGTAGTTATAGTAGCAGCAGCTTTAACTGTTGTAACATTAGGGGTAATGTTTTCGCCTCCTGGACTTGAGATGTCTCGTCAAATATCAGAAGCAGTGGTAGGTTCATTTGAGTCATATTTTGCTGCACCAGGAAGACATGCTGATACTGAGGTTATGGAGGATGTGGGTATATTAGAGAGATATTTTCCTCATAAAAGTTTATGTGAGTTGCTTGATATGCTTCTGAAAAGAGCAAACGAAGTATGTGACACAGCTTGGGCGGAAAGAATTAAGACAACAAAAAAGATTTTAGGTTGTAAACGTAGTAGACATAGTGGGAACAAAAAGAAGAAAAAAAAGAAATAATGGGTTAAAAGTGGAAAGGGAGTGATATGAGCCAAGACAATTGGTATGTTGCAAGTGCAATATTGTATTTGAAATATAAAGAAGGTTCTCAAGATGATTTTGAGGTTCTAAAGAAAAATTTTCTGATAGAAGCACAATCTCAGGATGAAGCTTGGGTAAAAGCAGAAAAAAGAGCATTAGAATGTGAGGGGGATGATAATGGTATTCTAACATATAATGGTAGACCTGCAAGAAGAGTATATGTTGGCTTACGTGAAGTGTTATTTTGTGATGACGAAGAGCAGCGACCAACAGATAGTACTGAACTTACTTTTTCAGAGTTTACAGTGGAGAGCGAGAAAGAATTAGAAAAACTCTCAAATGGAGAAACAGTGACTGTTTTTCTTCATAACTGTTCAGGAGAGGAGAATTAAAATGTATATTTTAATATTTAAGAGGTTGAATCAGTGAGCAAAATCAAGTGGTATGTAGCAAGTGCTATAGTCTTGTTTCAATATAAGGACGGAGTTCAGGACGACTACGAAATATGGGAAAACTTCTATTTAATAGAAGCAGATTCTAGTGAAGAAGCTAGAAAAAAGGCTGTTAAAAGGGTGCGAAGGAGTACGGATGTCTCCTTTGATCATTTTTTTACTAAAGGTAGGCCTTCCAGGATGGTTCTTGCCGGTATTCGTAAGGTGTCAACTTGTTTAAATCCTGATGAGAGGCCTACAGATGGAACTGAACTAGTTACTATAAAAATGAGAGTTGATAGCAAGGAAGAACTTGAGAAATTGGCATCAGGAAAAGCAGTTAAAGTCTTATATGAGGAATGAAGAAGAAATAAAAGGAAATAAAAGAAATAAAAGGGGACAGATTTATTTAATTTTCAAATAAAACAATAACTTAGATTGTTTCGTTTTTATATAGTCCGTTCTGTTTAGAACGGACTATTTTTGCAATAACCAACTTAACCCCATTGCCGAGCTTGACGACGCTGGTAACGTGGTTGCTACTTTTGTTGGCAGTTACATGGAGAAGGGAGGCAACACCTATCGAATTATAAGAAATCACCTCGGCAGTCCAAGGCTTATTGTGGACGTTGCAACTGGTACGGTGGTTCAACGCATGGACTACGATGAGTTTGGGAATATTTTAAATGACACCA
>CBDUXY010000149.1:0-7360 GCA_965371305.1 uncultured bacterium | reverse complement strand
GATAGGGCCACATTCTCCTCCAGCGTCATGGAACTCCAGAGCGCACCGCTTTGAAAGAGCACTCCAAAGCGCCTTTTAAACTTCTCCCGTTCCTCCTCGTCTATTTCCCAGAAGCTCTTACCTTCGTATATTACTTTTCCCTGTGCCGGGGCCTTCAGTCCTATCAAATGGCGCAGGAGTGTACTCTTGCCGCAGCCGCTTCCCCCCATTATAATGAATATATCGCCGCGCCTGACCGTAAAGTTCAAGTCGCGCTGTATCAGGAAGTCGCCGTAAGCCATGGTAAGATTACGCACTATAATATGCGGCTCGGCATTGTTATGCTTTTCATTCTCCATAAAAGTTAAATCCCCAGTACGCTTGTGACTATGGTAATGATTGCGGTTGCGACGATGATGCTGACTATTCCGGTCACAACAGCCGAAGTCGCGGCCAAACCTACGGCCGAAGCGCTTCTGCTGCACTGCATTCCCCTGAGGCAACCGGAGAGGGCCACCAGGACACCAAACACGGCACTCATGAACAGGCCAATCCACAGGTCGTTCAGGCCAACCGCCCCTCGTGTCTGGTTATAATATTCAACCGGGTTCAGCCCAAGCATGCCCACCCCGACAATCATCCCGCCTAAGATACCCATCAAATTTGCATAGAGGCAAAGAAGCGGCATCATGAGCGCAAGTGCGAGCATCCTTGGCAGGACCAGGAACTCCATGGATGAGATTCCCATGGTTGTAAGAGCGTCGATCTCCTCGTTTACCTGCATAGTGCCGAGTTGCGCGGCAAATGCCGCCCCTGTGCGCCCGGCCATTATGATGCCGGTCATGATGGCCCCCATGGAGCGAACCATGGCTATGCCTACCAGGTTTGCGACATAGATTTCCGCGCCGAACATCTGCAGCTGTATTGCCCCGATGAAGGCAAAAATCAAGCCTATGAGCAGGCTTATAAGCGACACTATGGGCAGGGCCTGCGCACCGGTCTCCTGTATTGTAAGGTAGAGGTCGCTTTTGCGGAAACGGGCCTTACCCCTGAGAAGCCTTGTAAACGCAACAGTTGTCTCGCCTATAAAACCGAGCATCTCTGTCGTAGAGCGGCCAAAGGCGACAGCGCTGTCGCCGACCATTGCAAAAAAGGGGACGCGCTCGAATACCCTGCGGGCTCCTTTTCTCTCAGGAACGGCGTAGGCGAGTTCCAGAAGCCTTTTTACTCCCTGAGGCAAACCCCCGGTGTCTACCTCTATGTTGTTGCGAGCGCAGTCGTCTACAATCTTTATTAGAAACGTCAGAAAGCCGCTGTCCCAGCCCGTAAGACCTTTGGTGTCGAACGTGATGCGCTGAACCCCGGAACTAGCCTCAATCTGCTTAAGTATCCCGGTTGCCGGGGGTTGCCAAACGTGTATATTCCAATTCCCCGAAAGAGAGACCAGAAGCGTACCGGAATCCGGACGTTCAAAGCCGAAGTCGGCCTTCATGGCAACGGGCTCTACCTCCTGCCTTATATTTTGCGAGTCCAGGATCGTCATTTCTTCCTTTGTTTGCCACCGTTATAGACACTACTTCTCGTGGACATCGTCGAGCCACTTACGCAGCCTCTTTGACCAGAACTTGAAGGCGTCCTTGGCATGCCCCCACTTTTTTGCACCTTTTATAATTTTGTATTTCTTGCCCGTCTTTGTATCTATTGCTGCGGCAAGTCGCTCGTTGGTCTGGGAATCAAGGAACTCCACCTCAACGGACGCCTGTCCGACAAAGGTATGAGATCCTGTTATGCCTTTCTTGATCAAGCTGATCGCAAGCCCGACTGGGACAATGGAAGTAACGGTATTCAAGCCCGGCTTACTCGGAACAACGTCCGTGATAGCGAAACGAATCCTCAATACGCCTGGACCGGCTTTGTCCACCAGGGGGTACTTTTTACCCAGGGCGTCAACCATTGACTGGTGAAAGGCATCGGAGAGTTGCTTGATCTCATCTGGGTGAATGCCTTTGTATTTGGCGTCCGGCTTGAAGTAGAATACGACCTGATCTATCATGACTTTGTCGTAGACTTTGAAGTCGACACCCTTTTTCAGATAGACCCAGTCTACGCCGCCCTTTGCCCCGCGTTCAAACTTCGGATAATCCCCCAGGAACCCGGAATAAACAGGCTTTTTTTTCTTCTTGGCACTGGCAGTACCCGCGGCCATGGCAAGGCCGAACATCAATACGAATACTAAAAATATCTTGAATGTAGTCTTCATGATTTTCTCCTTTTATTCAAGGTTGATTTTGTGTAAGCCGATTGCACCTTATAAATATAAACTTGCAAATCTGACACTGTGTACTGGATGAAACCGCTTCCTGTTAGTATTATCCGGCCTTAGTATCCTTTAAAACGGATGACCGATAAAAAGCTGGGCCAGACTCGTCTCCGACGACAGCGCATAATCAATTCTTACTATCAGATGATTCAACATCGTCCTGACACCGGCGCCAGCGCTCCATTGCATGTCCGAATGCAAAGTATCCCAGTCCCATTCAGGCGCTACCCTGCCGAGCTCTGCAAAGCCGACAAACTGTATCCAGTCTACATCAAGCCTGCCACCCAAGGTGAAGTTCTGTAAGGGATTCCATTTGGGAATATGGCGGTACTCAGCGCCGTAATATATGGCCGAACGGTCGTGAAAACGGCTGGCTGGATACCCCCTTAGTCTCCACAGGCCGCCAAGGTTGGCACTCTTGTAGCTCGGTGGTTTGTGATTACCCCACGTAAGACTGTGTGCCCCCCATACATTAAGGGCGATTACTCTTTGTCTTGCATTGTCGGTTGCGCCGAGAGAGAAATATTTTTGAAGGTCGAACGTAAGAGACGACCATGACGTCTTACTATTGAATCCTCCCCAGTCCCTTGTAAAGGAAACACTCTGGTAGCTTCCCTTGGAGGGGTTACCGGGGTGGTCCGTATTGTCATAAGTCAGAGCCACCTCAACACCACCGGTCCTTTGTAAGAAGGTGCTACTACTGTTTTCGTCTTCTAAGTTTTGCTCACGAAAAAAGGGACTGAGTTCTATGTAGGTCCTGCCGCTTTTCAAGGGATTCCACGCGTCCCCGCCTGTCTGCCCTGACACAAGAATGCCGTCGTCAAGCCTGATCTGTGGAATGATATGGCGCTTTCCGTGCCCTATTGGCAGCAAATATTTTATTCTCAGTTCATATGACTGATCCGTTCCCGCGGCTTCAATAAAATTGTCTGCGTCGGAGTCATTGGTTCCTGCCACTTCTTTCGGGAATGCTGGGTTCCCGTCCAGATACAGGTCAACAGCGCTTACTTTCCCGTAAAAGAGAGTGGGCTCCAGAAAAATTCTTTTTGCCCAGGGCACCTGAATGTTTTTTGATTTCAGAAAAAAGTATACCGTACCTTCGCTGCTGCCAAGGGCTGCCCCTACTGTTTTCGTTTGTCTCTGTATATACCCTTCAGCGATAGCGGTCACACCGACTCCGGGGCCGATCGTATCGTTATAAAAAGGAAAGGGCAGGAGCAGGAGGCGCTTTTTGTTTTCACCTTCACCGGGGTCCTGTGGAGTGTCCTGGCTATATGACGTGGCGGGTAATAATAAAACAAGGGCCAAAAGAACCGCCAGAAAAACTAATAGGCATATGCGCGCCACCGCAAAAGAGACACTACCAAGCACTTTCGAAATATCTCTTGAAAATTTATTTATATCACGCCTCTTACACTGCACATCAAGACTCAATTTAGGTGACCTCCCTTGGTCATATTTTTTACTATCTTCTTTATAAATGACTTGATGGTGCTGTCCGACGGGCCGTCGTCAATTGTCTCGGTCGTGGCGGACCAGATAAGCTCCTCCGTCCCGGCGTCGTATAGATTCGTCTCCAAAATAACGACCTCGTCTTTTATCGTATAACCGGTTGTGTGAACATAGCTATAGCTGCTCATGTAATGACCATGCCAGCCCATACCGGGAGGTGAAACGGTGTAGCCTTGAGCAGGGACGTACGTCTCTACGGTCTTTCTTTCGACCAGCCTCGTTATTATGATGCCGTTTACCCCCTCTTTCTTAACCAAGGACACAATGCTTTCTTTATCCAGCATTTTCGTAGAAGGAAGCACAGTGAAACTTGGAACGGCGTCTATCCCGCGTATTTGCAACTGCTGTGAGAACTCTGCCTCAAACACTCTCCTAAGAGATGGTCTTCTGGCAACGCCCAGGATAATGACTTTACTTATCCGGCCTTTATAACTTTGGTCTTTCCAGACATTGAGCAATGTCGTCTGGGCGCAGGAAGTTACAAGCACCAACAAGAGAGAGAAAAGAACGCAATATGTACTCACCCGTTTAAGCGCCAATATGCATCTGATCCCGTGATAACGTTTTCCATTCGGATACATATTATGCCTCTTTATATAAAACATGTTTCTTGTTGATTATGTCGCTTCAACCCATCGTTTCGACAGGCCAGTTTTTTTCATTTATCTTTCCTTTACTTTACAAAGTTAAAAAAGTTGAAATCTGTTATCTAGCATCAATAGCTTAAGGCGTGTACCAGATCGGCGACGTGTAGGCGCGGTCCTGCACCGTCATTCGCACATTGTCCGCCATCTTCACCTTGAAAAACTTCGCGTCGTATGCGGTCCAGCGCGGCTTCGGGATCTCTATTACGCGCACGTAATAGAACGCACGTTGTCTGCGGTCAAAGTCGGGGTCGACCCAGTGGGCTGTGAGCAGCGGATCACCGATGGTGTTCGTGTAACTCGCATCAGCGACGTCAACCGTGTTGCCGACCGGCGTCTTGCAACGACCGTCTTTGCCGATCTTGCGGCCGTCCGAGACCGCCACGTCATAAATCTTTTCATGAGTTTTGCCTTTTTTATCAACCCAACCTTTAATGACCTGAACTCGATCGAGGTTGGCATTGTCAGGATCACGCAGGGCGCGGATCATGAAGGCAGGTGCCTTGCCTCTCGGCGCTTTCGTAAGATCGCCACCCATGGGCACGCCGCGGGCATAGCCCTGCTTGGCAAAGTCCTGACGCTCGACTTCGTCGGCCTTAAAGTCCCAACCTGCGAACACGCGCACGAGGATGCGTGAACCGCTGCTCGCGTACACTTCCTTGCGCATCATGGCGTCGAAGATCGCCTCTCGCGTGTTCTCGCGCGCCCAGACGGCGGCAAGACCGGCCGCGCCGGTCTCAGACCCCAACGACGAGAGTTTCGGGTCCACAGGTGAGCGGATCACGGGTACTTCGGCGCGATGGTCACTGGGTTTCTGTTTTTCCATCTTGCCGAAGAAGTTGTCCTCCCGGCTAGTGGCCAGTGCGGTGTGCGAGTCGGTGGACCCGACCATCCCGAACTTAAATGGGTTCACACCCAGTTTTGCTTCCTGAGCGAGGCCGTTCTTGAGCGCCTCTCGCGCGTACTCATACTGGAGCATCCAGTCTTCCTTTGCATGCATAGCAGGGACGTCGGCCTTGTCCCAGGGCTCGAAGTCCGCGAACTCGTCATCCGCCGACAGGAACGGATGCGTCTCACCGTCACCCTTCATCTGGG
The DNA here is from genome assembly GCA_965371305.1 of uncultured bacterium. GTDB lineage: Bacteria > Desulfobacterota > GWC2-55-46 > GWC2-55-46 > DRQE01 > CBDUXY01. The sequence continues at coordinate 1,810 of CBDUXY010000149.1, read as the reverse complement.
TGACTTCATAGAGCGGTTCCCAGCGCATGCGCGTCTCGGCGTAAGCGCGATCGAACGGCCGGCCGTCCAGCGTCTCCAGCTTGAACATCAGGCCATTGGACCAGTTGCCATTGTGGGCGAGAGCAAGGATATTCCCGCCGGTCTTCTTCTCATAGGCCTCCATCCACTTCCACAGGTATTCAGGATCCCGGCTTTCGTACATAGGAAGCGGGACCACCTGGTTGGCACGCTCTGCTCCGTCCCGAAATATCACGACGCGGTGGAGATTGCCACCCAATTCAACCGAGCTCCACTCAAAGCCTATGAGTGCGGTGAATCGACCCGGTTCGTTATACTCTTCAGCCGTTGCATTGACGCTCTCCCAGAGTGAGCGCTTGACAGCCGGGTTCTGGATAAGTTCCTTCGGGTCGTCTCCCGATCCGCTGCGCACGATTTCCATGAAGGCCTTGAATCCGCCCTCTTTGGATTCGTTGAACATGTCGTACCAGCGCTTGCCAGTCGGATCGGCAAGCAGGGTCGGGTTGCCATCCCTGATCATCGTCGCCAGGCCGAAGTACTCGGCGTGGTCGGCGATCACAAGGAAGTCCAGCGGGCGGACCAGCTTGGCTCGCATGCCGCCGCTCGCAGTTACCTCTTCGCCACGTGCGAAGCGGTAGGCCTGTTCGGGGCCGAGCGTGGTTCCCGTGAAACCAGCGTCGACCGAGTTGGACGTATGCAGGTGTGTGTCGCCCCATAAGACGCGCGTCGGAAAGTGCTGGTCCACGAAGGGCGAATAATCAGGCTTTTTTTGGATCGCTGTGTCCTTGTCGACGGTGAACTCCGCCGCCATAGCCACTCCTGACAATGCCAGTACCGTTATAAAGACTACGGCTAGAAATAATTCACATAATCTGTTCTTCTTCTCGTGGTTCATTTTTTTCATTGTGTTCCCCCCCCTTTTTCAGCAATAAATAGTATATTTGATTGAGTTCATTGTTCTCTCCTTTTATCTATTTCACCATCTCGATATCATTCCATCTCCAAGTCTTGTTCAGGATAGGTTCAAGAGGCGCGTAGAGACGGGGCAGTGTGAACCAGCCCTCGCCTGGTTTGGTCTTAATCCAATTCTTCTCGCTCACATCTTCCGGCAGTTCCGGACCGAAGTAAAGATCGACCGAGCCGTCGGCGTTTCTCTTCAAGTCCTGCGTGCTCGAGAGCGCACTTTTCTTCTGGTCGGTGTGGATCATGGATCGCGTCGCAACTTCGTAGACGGGAATCTGCCAGAACTGTTTTACCGGCACCTTGGCTGGCACATGAAGTCGATAGGTATGGGAACCGATCAAGGCATTGCCGTCCTTGTCGCGGTAGGTAGACATCGAAAACTGACCCGTGCCGGGTTTGGCAGGCGTGTAGGTGGCGAAATTCCCCACCAGCTGGTGCCAGGCGCCGGCACGTTCCTCAACTTCCTCGTAGTTGTCCTGATAGAACACCGAGCTGCGATTGAAGACATAATTCTCATACTGGCGGTTGTCGTAAATCAGGCCGTCCTGCCGGTTTCGAAACGCCATCGACAGGACCATCGCTTCAGCGGTCTTCGCTGCCCGTTTCAGGATCTTCTTCGCACGCGCGTCGGGGGCAAAGGGTTTCCCCTTTTCGATGCCGAGTCTGCGCATATTGCCCATGTGCGCCAGTCCCGACGCGGGGACCTTATCCATGTTAAATACCTCGGCCAGCCAGGCGAAAGCCTCCTCGTCCCTTGGCCATTCCTGGGAGAAAGGCCGATCGCCGATCATCACGTGGCTGTTCTTCGGCGGGTTCTTAGCCTCGGAGA
>CBDUXY010000148.1:0-7381 GCA_965371305.1 uncultured bacterium | reverse complement strand
GCCATAGTTAGAAATGAAGAGGTCATAATCCCCGGCGGCACAACGACCATACTGCCCAAAGACAAGGTCATAATATTCGCCCAGGACACGACCATTGCAAAGGTCGAAAAGTTCCTCATGGTAAAGCCGGAGTTTTTCTAACGCCCCGGCAACGCGGCGGCGCCGCACGCACACACTGTCGCCAAGCGCTGAGGACTAAGCGCTAACCGTTGCAAACGCAATGGCAAACAGCGCTTCAGGAGTAAAAAATTTGAGATTTCGCATAGTCCCCTATATAGTCGGGGTAATAAACCTGATAGTGGCCGTTGCCATGCTCGTACCACTTGGTGTTTCGTTGATATTTCGCGACGGAGACACCACGTCTTTCGTCCTGTCGTTTATCATTACGGCAGGCGTTGGCGCAGTCCTTTTCTTCGGCTTCCGCACCAGAGGGCTTGAGGTAAACCACCGGGAGGGTTTTTTGGTGGTAGCCGGGGCGTGGCTTAGCGCGTCTTTTTTCAGTTCCATACCCTACATGTTCGACCCACACTTCCCGACCCTTGTTGACGCCGTGTTTGAGGCCACCTCCGGCATCACCACCACAGGGGCGTCCGTGCTGACAGTAATTGAGGGCGTGCCGCGCGGCATCCTTTTCTGGCGCTCCATGACACACTGGCTCGGCGGCATCGGAATAGTCGTCCTGAGCGTTGTCGTACTTCCCATACTCGGCATAGGAGGCATGCAGCTATACAGGGCCGAGGCATCGAGCATATCCGGTGAAAAGTTTCTGCCCCGCGTAAAAGACATGGCAAAAATTCTTGTCATCATTTATTTCCTGATGACCTTTGCTATGGTGGTACTGCTGCTGCTCTCCGGCATGAGCCTGTACGAGTCATTCCTGCACGCATTCGGCTCTATATCAACCGGCGGTTTTTCAGACAAGAACGCAAGCATCGCGTATTTCGGGAACTACCTTATAGAGTGGCTTATCGTTATCTTCATGTTCGTAAGCGCAACCAACTTCCCGCTTCACTACAACCTGTACCGCAAGGGCTTCCGCTCCTACCTTGAAAACGAGGAGTTCAAGTTCTACTTCTGCGTCATTGCGATCTCAACGTTGCTTATCGCCATAAACATAAGCGGCTCGTATTCAATCGGCGGTACGATCAGGCACGCGGCCTTCCAGGTGGTGTCGATTGTCACTACTACCGGATACGCTACGCAGGACTACGGGCAGTGGCCCGTGTTCTCGCAGATGCTCTTGTTCGTGTTGATGTTTTTTGGCGGATGCGCAGGCTCTACTACCGGTGCGATCAAGTGCGTCAGAATCCTTGTAATAGGCAAGTTCATCTACAAGGAGATATACCGCCTTATTCACCCCCATGTCATAACCCACGTAAAATTGAACGGCAAGGTGCTGCCGCCGGAGGTAATAAAAGGCGTTACCGGTTTTACCATACTTTTTTTCCTCGTCTTCGTAGTGTCGTCGTTTTTGCTTTCACTCACAGGGCTTGATCTGATAACGTCCATGTCGAGCGCCGCAGCAAGCCTTGGAAACATCGGCCCGGCGCTCGGGGCAACAGGGCCTGCCGAGAATTACGCCTTTCTCACGGCATTCGCCAAGTGGGTGCTTATCTTCGACATGGTGCTTGGAAGGTTAGAGATCTATACCCTTTTGATTTTATTTATCCCTGCCTTCTGGAGGGGATAAAGTATAATTAAATTACCGTGTCTTAAGCAGCGGTTTTTTTTGAAATCGATACTGATATAATTAAAAAGCACACTATGCTGCATAAGCTTAAACCCGCCATGCGGGGAAACATATTCCAAAACTGTATGGAAAATGTAAAGATACTTTTTAAGACAGTCGCAATGAAAATTTAAAGGCTTAAACCCGCCATGCGGGGAAACATATTCCAAAACTGTATGGAAAATGTAAAGACACTTTTTCAAACAGTCGCAATAAAAGTTTAAAGGCTTAAACCCGCCATGCGGGGAAACATTACCTGGGAGGCATCAACACATGTACGATCTGATAATAATCGGCGGTGGCCCGGGCGGACTCACAGCCGGCATATACGCCCAGAGGGCACGTTTAAAGACACTGCTCGTAGAGCGCGAAATGGTCGGAGGTCAGATTGCCAGGAGCGACGTTATAGAAAACTACCCCGGCTTTCCGACCATAAGCGGCATGGACCTGATGGACAAGTTCGAGGAACACGCAAAAGGGCTTGGGCTTGAAATAAAACTTGCCGACGTCTCCACGATAGAAGAGGACGGAAAGTTCAAAGTCGTAAAGACCTCGGAAGGTGATTTAAAAACAAAAACCGTTATCATCGCAACAGGGGCAAAGCCGCGTCGCATTAACGTTCCGGGAGAAGTGGAACTTACCGGAAAAGGAGTGTCTTACTGCGCGACCTGCGACGGCCCCTTTTTCAGAGAACAACCCGTGTTCGTAATAGGCGGCGGGGATACGGCAATTAAGGAAGCGGCCTTTCTATCGAAAATAGCCTCAAAGGTCTCGGTCGTACACAGGCGAGATGAGCTTAGGGCAGAAAAAATACTTCAGGAAAGGGTGCTTAACAATCCAAAGATAGAGATCTTGTGGAGCCACACCCTGAAGGAAATAAAAGGGGAAAAAGGCGTTACAGGGGTCGTATTAAACGACCTGAAGAACAAGAGCGAAAAAGAAGTGGACTGCGAAGGGGTATTCGTTTTTGTCGGTATCAACCCAACAACCGGCTTTGTGCCGAAAGCGGTCGAAATGAACGAGCAAGGTTTTATAGAGGCAAATCAAAAGATGGAGACAACCGTGCCGGGCATTTTCGCTGCCGGAGATTGTCGCACAACGCCTCTGCTTCAGGTTTCAACCGCTGTAGGAGACGCCGCCATAGCCGCTTTTATGGCGGGGAACTATGTCGAAGAACTTGACTGACCCATGCAGAGCGTCATAACTGCGCATACCTTTGTTGCTCCTAGGCTCGTCGTTACAGCGTACCACAAAGTACGCCTCTCTCCTCGCCTTCGTCACGCCTTGGTATGCTTTGTCCTGACACTCTGCTTACACATATATTTATAATATTCTATAATACTCACCATAATCCGGCCAATCCTTAATATTTGCCGGATTATACACAAGTAAAAAGACAAAAAAACCGCATGATTAAAAACCGAAAAAAACAAAAAAACACAAGTGAGAACCGCCCCATAACAGTCGTCTCAATCGGCGGCAATGTGATAATACGCCGAGACGAAGCAGGGACAATCGCCGAGCAATACGCAAACACCGCCTGTGCCTGCCGCCACATTGCGCACCTTACGCAACTTGGTCACCGCATTGTAATCACTCACGGAAATGGTCCTATTGTCGGCAACATACTATTGAGAAACGCCGCGGCCTCAGACCAATTGCCGCAGATGCCTCTTTACATAGCAGGCGCGGATAGCGAAGGCGGCATAGGATTCATGATCCAGCAGAGCCTTTATAACGAGCTTGTAAAGTCCCATAATATGACAGGCGTTGTAACGGTCGTAACCCAGGTCGTGGTAGACGCAAACGACCCTGCCTTCACAAATCCGACAAAACCGATCGGACCTTTTTACACGCGAGAAGAAGCAGACAAATTAGCAGATGAAAACGGTTGGGCCATGGCCGAAGACAGCGGACGCGGATGGCGCAGGCACGTTGCCTCCCCCCGCCCTGTACGCGTAATAGAAACCGGGTCTATAAAAACACTTTTTAACAGTGGCGACGTTGTGATTGCCGCAGGCGGCGGAGGCGTGCCTGTTACAGAAGCCCCGGACGGCACACTCTCAGGCATTGACGCCGTAATCGACAAGGACCTTGCTACACGCGCCCTTGCCCTTGAACTCGGGGCAGGACTATTTATAAACCTGACGCAGATAGATTCGGTCCGGCTTGACTTTGGCAAACCAACGGAAAGGCCGATTAGCAAAATGACGGTAACCGAGGCGAAGCTATATCTAAACGAAGGGCACTTCCTTCCGGGCAGCATGGGGCCAAAAGTCGCCGCGGCAATTGAGTTCATAGAAGGCGGAGGAGAAGAGGTCATAATAACCACGCCCGAATGTATAGAGGATGCAATGGATGGACTGGCTGGTACGAGGATAACAAGATAAAAATGATAAGACCTGATGTTGCAGTGCGTCCATATCCTGAGCTTTGTCGAAGAATAGCTCCGACACTTATTTTCTCTAATTATTATAAAAGTACAGGCGGACGCGCCTGTGCTACTAATGCTTGAGGTTTTCATGGGTAGTCAAGCTAAAAAAATAATTGTTTTATCAGGTTTTTTTATTGCAGTAATTGCTATATGTCTTATGCCGGTAATGGTGCAAGAGGCTGTAGCCAAGCCGCATGTTATAGCCGTAGTAAATGGAAAAATAATTACTGAAAAAGATATCTCACGAGATCAAGATATTTATCAAAAACTGTTTATAGCGAAAAATGGTAGAAAGCCGAGCAGTAAGGAACTCTCTGCTGTCATTAATAAAGAGATGCAGGAAAATCTTTCTTTTCATATAAAGGATATTCTTGGAATTAGTTTTTTCAATGAACTTGGAATAAAAGCTACCGATAAGGAGGTGAGAGAAACAACCGAGAGCTTCCATCCGGGTTTAAAAGAGGATCCTGAGAAATATTTAAGTTTGTATCGGTCAGATCTTTCATCATTTACTTTACCATTTTTAGAAGCTAGGAAGCATCCTGAAAAAGAACGAGAGATTTACAATCTAAAAATGAAAGATAAAATGTCGTATAAAGAATGGAAAGCCAAATTGGAATATTTTTCTATGGATGTTTTAGTGTTAAGGATGGAGTCTCTTCCTGAAACAGTAGAAGATATTTATCGTAGCAATGCTTTTATGTTAAAGTCAACGGTTTTAACCAGAAAATTTAAGCAGCGTTTTATCAAGGACATAACAATTTCAGATGAGGAAATACAGAGTTATTATGAGTGGATGTTTAGAGAAAAGAACATGGATCCGCCATCGGATATTGAGAAAGAACGTATAAGGAAAAAATTGGTCGATAAAAAATTAAACCGTAAATTGGCTAAAATGGCCGAGAAAAGTAGGAAGAAAGCCAAGATAGAAGTTAAGGATGCCAGATTTAAAGATGTCTTATTGCAGTTCCACTCTAAACCTTAATATATATAACTTTTGATGTTTTCTGATGTTTCAGTGCAACTCTATCTTGAGCCTTGTCGAAGGGCCGCGCCGAAATCTGCCCCCTCACCCCAACCCGTGCGTCCCTGACACCTCCCCTTAGGGGAGAGGAGGCAAACCATATTGATTCCAGCTTGAGCAAAATAAAAAAAATGTTCGCTCGCTCACAGAAAACAAACTGAAATTATGCCAAACTACATATATAAAACAACACACACCCGGAGGTAATCAAATGCCACGCATAAAACCGGCCAACGTAGGCACTGCAACAAACGACGTAAAGGCGGTATTCGATGAAATACAGCAGGCATTCGGCATGGTGCCGAACCTGTTTCGCTCATACGCGGACTTTCCACCGCTTCTTCGCGCCAACTGGGAGAAGGTAAAGGCGGTCATGATGCAGGGCGTGCTTGAAAGAAAGACCAAAGAGGCCATAGCGGTTATGGTGTCAAAGGATAATTCCTGCAAATACTGCGTTATAGCTCACAGCGCTATTTTAAGGACTATGGGGGTCTCAGGAGAAGAAGTAGAACAGATCATTAACGACATTGAAAACTCAGGGTTCGGCAAAAAGGAACTTGCCATTATAGGCCTTGCCCGCCGCGCAAACGGCGACCCGCATAAAATCACAGACAAAGACTTCGCAGAAGTGACTGGAGCAGGCGTCTCGCAAGCCGAGATAATAGAGGCCCTTGGCGTTATGGAACTTTACACAGGCTTCAACAAGTTCCTCGACTCCATGCAGGTTGAGATAGATTTTTAGTACACTGAGGGGGGGGGGTAAACGTACCTCCCTACCCTCCATCAATCACCATACCATCGCAGGCAAGCTCCACCCCTGGGGGTAGTTCCCTGCTAACGGTTGTGTAATCAACGTCGTGGCTTAAGTGGGTCAGCAAGGTCCTTTCAGGGACGAGCTTTTTCGCAAGCTCAAGGGCCTGCTCTATTGTAAAATGGCTCGGGTGGGGACGCATTCTAAGGGCGCCGAGTATAAGCACCTTTAAGCCTTTTAAAAGCTCCATTGAAGCCTCGGGCACGCCGCTACAGTCAGTCAGATAGGCCACATCGTTAATCCTGTAACCGGTAATAATCGCTTTGCCGTGCTCTATTGGCACCGGCGTAACGGTTAGCCCGAAAAGCTCTATCCGTTCCTTTATAACCTTGACCGTAAGCCTGGGTTTCCAGCCGTCATACTCGTTTTCCGTAAATATATACTCGAAAACGCGCTTTATCCTCTCTATGGTGGAAAAGTCTGCATAACACGGGATTGCCCCTTCCTGGTGCATGTTGAAGGTGCGCAGTTCGTCTATACCGTGAAGGTGGTCTGCGTGGGAATGGGTAAAAAGGACTGCGTCGATATGTGTAACGCCGTTTGCAAGCGACTGCTGACGCAGATCGGTTGCCGTATCGATAAGGATGTTTTTTCCATCAAAGCGAAGGAGAACAGAGGCCCTGGTGCGTATGTTGCCGGCCGCGCCGGACGTGCATACGGCACATTCGCACCCTATAACAGGCACACCCGTAGACGTGCCGCTGCCAAGAACGACTATCTCCATAGACTAAAGACCCTCCAACCCTTGCACAACGGACTTTACGAACAAACGTACCGTATCGCCGCAGGAAACAAAATCTTTGCAGGCTTCTTAACTCTTGCCTTCAGTTTTAGCGATGGGTGATGATAGGCGCACTTTGCTTTTCCGGCACGTCTTATTCCTCGTACTCGCCTACGATCTTCATATGTTCAAAGACTTCGTCGCCGTGCGGAGCTTCGTCCATATAATCGGAAAGGTCGCAGCCGGTTGGATGCTCAAAGTGCATGCCGTCTACAAAAAGCGGGTTGTCCGTCGCGTCGTAGACCTTGCCCTTATAAGCGTAATAAACGGGTTTGCCGGGTTCGCTGCCGTCAAAGGCACTGAGTTCTTCTTCGGTAAATTTTTTCATAGCGCTATGTACTATAAATCGGCATAGGTATGAATGTCAATACAAATACAATCAAACATACGACACATACGGCGCGGCGAGACGGGTCGAGCCTTGCAAGCGGGTTTTGCACAGGCGGATGCCAAAGCCTTATTACGAACACGGCAAGCCCGGCCCATATGAACCAGCCGAACCAGAGTGTAGCTCCGCCTACAATAAGGGCCGCCACCATAAAACGCGACACATATCCGTGATACCGGCCAAAGACCGCATACACAATGTGTCCGCCGTCCAA
>CBDUXY010000147.1:0-7405 GCA_965371305.1 uncultured bacterium | reverse complement strand
AAATAGGGGGGAGCAAAGATAAATAAAAATCCTCTTTTAGAGTCATTTCTGTTTGAAGTACTGATTACTCGACCTTCTACCATTGCTTTAATATCTGTAAAAATATTTCTATCTATTAATGCGTGAACCTTAACATTCTCTTCGAATTTCATTTTAAGATAATCGTGATAAGAGTAACAATGAAAGTATGATTCGGGAAAATTAGAACAAATAATTCTATCGTCTTTCAAAATTGATTGAATCTTCTGTATATCAGTGTTAGGAACTCGCGAATTATCAACAACTATAAATTTTTCCATGCTGAACCCATATTATATTGGTTAAATTAAAGTATAAACAATTATCTTTTTTACAGGGTGTCTTTGTAGAGATATTTTTAATCAGTAGCGATACCCAACAATTACGGACATTTGATGTTTCGGTGCGTCCCCGCGCCGAAACATACCCCCTCACCCTAACCCTCTCCCACAAGGGGAGAGGGAATAAAAAAACTGGATTCCAGCTTTCGCTGGAATGACAGTACATTGCAATTGGTAAAAGTAGGGCAACCCTGAAGGGTTGCGTTTTTATTTAAACATGCAAGGCTAAAGCCTCGCCCTACATAAGAATCAAAAGACAAGATTGCTTCGACGGCGTTGCCTTCTCGCAATGACACTATTTTTTTCTTAAAACCGCAAACAAAGCCTTTGGAAAAACTTCGAGAGTACCGTGAAACTCGCTCTCTTCAATTGAAATGATCTCGAACTCAGAGCTGAAAATCTTTTTAATCTCTTCGGGCCTGAACCGGTACGGCCCGCCCTCCATCTTTTCCTTATAACAAAAGGTTTTCAGAAATAAATACCCGCCCTTTTTTATAAGCCTTGAGATGTTGTTCAGGTATGTCACCCTGTCTTCTGGCTGCATGACGTGAAAGCAGCCTCGGTCAAACACAAAGTCGAACGTGCCGGCGAGTTTTGTCTGAATGATGTTGTCCTGCCGGAAGTCAATGTTCAGGTTGTTTTTTTCTGTCAGGGCTTTTGCCCCTTTAATGGCGGCAGATGACAGGTCCGTTGCCACGACTGTAAATCCGAGCTTGCATAGAGCAATTGCCTGGGTGCCAGGGCCTGTGCCAAGGTCAAGCGCTCGGCCGCCTGTTATGCCGAGTTCTTTTATGGCGCGGTCAAGGTCGTGATCAAGCTGCTCGTAATACCAGGGCATGTCTTCTGCCCGTTCGTCCTTGTAATACTGCTCCCAATCGTTAAATGTGCGTTTTTTGGTCATGTGATAATTCTACCCTGAAAATGGCTGGTCGTCCAGTGTGTACATTTTTAGAGTTTTTTTACCCTTGTTTTTCCGTCTATTTATGCTAACATTCAAAGAGTTTGAATCTATAAAGTAAGCGGTTAAAAAAAGGAGACAGTTATGGCTCAAGAGATTGAAATGCCTAAAAGGGCTTTGATATTCGGTAAAGACACGTGACCTTACACAACGGATGCGCGTGAGGATTACGCCAAAAGGGATTACGAGGTTGAGTATATAAACGTCAAGGGCGACCCTGATGCTATAAAAAAGATGAGGTCTTTCAGCGGTACAAAAGAAGTGCCGGTGATAGTCGAAGTTACGCCGAAAGGGGCAAAGGTTACCGTTGGTTTCGGCGGCACGTGAGGCATCTAACATATGCCGGCAGGTCTGTCGGCTTTTTAAAATTGGTAAAATGACATGTTACAACTTGATGTGTCTGCATCTGAAAGAAGCGGGGGTTGAAAAGGCCTCCGCTTTGTTTTATAATAAAAGATTAAATATTTTGATTTGAAAGTTAAGTTACCCCGCCTGGCGGGATTAAAATTAAAGGAGGAGCAGTAAAACCCATGGAAAGAACATTTTCGATTGTTAAACCGGACGGGGTCAGGAAAAACATAATAGGCCAGGTGCTTGCAAGGTTTGAAAAAGCAGGCTTGAGCATTGTCGCTTTAAAGATGATAAGCCTTACAAAAGCAGAAGCAGAAGGTTTTTATGCCGTACACAAAGAAAGGCCGTTTTTCTCAAGCCTGACCGACTTTATGACCTCAGGACCTATTGTGCCGATGATAATCGAGGGCGAGGGCGCAATAAAGAAAGTAAGAGAGATTATGGGCGCTACCAACCCGGCCGACGCAGACGCCGGTACACTGAGAAAAGACTTTGCCGATTCGATTGAGTCCAACATTGTGCACGGCTCGGACGCGCCTGAGACGGCAGCGTTTGAGATGTCGTATTTTTTCGCAGAGCTTGAGGTGAACGCCAGAGTTTAAGGGCTTTTTTTATCATGGAATATATAAATCGTATAAAATCGCATTACGGCTTTACCCCGAAAGACGCGGTAAATCTAAAGTCTCTAAAGCCGTACATGGAAGAGCGCAGGGACGACTTCGTCGAGGAGTTCTATCACTATGTGAAGAACTTCGACGACACGAGCAAATACCTGAAAGACCAGGCTACCATTAAGAAACACCAGACCGCCATAGGTGAATGGTTCGTTAACCTGTGCTCGGGCGAGTACGGCAGCGATTATTTTAATGAGCTTGAGCGCGTTGGCAAGGCGCATGTGGATATAGATCTTCCGGCGCATTACGTGAACGCTGCCATGCATTTCGTCAAGAGATACGTGATGGACATCTGCCGAGGCGGCATGGCGGACGAGGCCGAGTGCGCATATATCACCGCCTCCATGGATAAGATCCTGGATATAAACCTGGACGTATTTACAAGCTCGTACATAGAGGAAGAAAAAAAACAGGTATTTGTCTCGCATAAAGTTGAATCCCTTCTGATTCAGGTTTCCGAGCGTTTTACTTACGGCCTTAACCTTATACTTGTCCTTGGTCTTGTTTGTCTCGGTGTGCTGGTCGTGTGGCTGTTTATAACGGACCTGATGCACGTGTTCGACGGCAACGTGGAAAAGGGGCTATTGCACACCCTTGGTTCCCTCTTGATGTTATGGGTGGTCATAGAGCTTATGGAAACCGAGATAGGGCACCTCAGAGGTAAGGCGTTTGCCGTGAAGGTGTTTATAAGCGTCGCTCTGGTGGCGATGATAAGGAAGATACTTATTGCCACTCTTTCCAAAGGGGAGGGGTCGATGGAAATTCAGCTAACCCTTATGGCAGGGGTGGCCGTGCTTGGCGGGGTGTACTGGCTTATATCAAAAACAGAGAAAAAATAAACTTTAACTGCCCTTACCCGCAGCCTTCAGAAGGGCTGCGGGTAAGGGTTTGTTTTTCTGCTTTCAATTCTTTTTGTTACGTTACTGTGCGTGTTTGACAAAAAAACTTCATGCAAAAATATCTTTTAAAATCTACGTATCTTTAGCCCTTACTTTAAGTTCCCATGAACTCATCTAAAAACAAAAAAAACTCTATTTCTTCCAACAAAGACCTTAAAAACTTTACGCTTGAAGAGCTAAAGGCGCTTGTCTTGGAATTTGGCGAAAAACCCTACAAGGCAACGCAGCTCTATTCCTGGCTCTATAAAAAATCAGCAAGAACTTTAAATGACATGACCGACGTCTCAAAGACTTTCAGAGCCGCTTTGCAAGATTCGGGTTTTTTTGTAGGCCATTTGTCTGTGCTGCAAACCGAGGCCTCTCAGATTGAAGGCGACGGTACGGTAAAGCTTCTTCTCGGACTTTCTGACGGGTTTAATATCGAGTGTGTGCTTATCCCGGATGCAAAACGCCTTACTCTTTGCCTCTCCACCCAGACCGGGTGCGCGCTTGATTGTGGATTCTGCATGACGGGCAAGGGCGGGGTGGGGAGGAATTTAACGTTGTCCGAGCTTACAGGCCAGGTGCAGGCAGCGCAGGAGTATGCTCAAGCGTCAGGCCGGGAGGCCCGCCGGGTAACCAACATTGTGCTCATGGGTATGGGCGAGCCGCTTTTAAACTACGACCGGGTTGTAAAGTTTCTTCACGTCCTGACCGACTCCGGCGCGTTTGGTTATTCCGTAAGAAAAGTAACGGTTTCTACGGCAGGCATAGTGCCGGCAATAGAGAAGCTTGGCAAAGAAACGCAAGTAAACCTTGCCGTGTCTCTTAACGCTACGACCGACGCGGTGCGTGAGCGGCTTATGCCGATAAACAAGAAGTATCCGCTTCGTGAGTTAATGTCGGTTCTCAGGCGTTACCCGCTTAAAAAAGGCCGCAACATTACCTTTGAATACGTGCTTATAAAAGACGTTAACGACAGCAGTGCTGACGCAGGGAGGCTTGCAAGGCTGCTTCGGGGGATTTATTCTAAAATAAACCTGATACCCTTTAATCCTTTTCCCGGGTGCAACCTAAAAAGCCCGAGCCATGATGAAGTTGAGGTGTTTAGAGAGGCGTTAAAAGCGAACGGATTGTCTGTTAGTGTGCGGGTTGGTAAAGGCACGGACATAAGTGCAGCCTGCGGGCAACTAAGGGGCATTAAGAAAAAGAGAGGGAGGTAGGGGATTGTTATGTTGAAGTTATCATTTGTTTTTGCTGATAAGCTTTGATGATACTTCAAGCGTTAGAGTACACCGAAACAGGGAGGTAAAACTGTTTATGAGCCCACATCGTTTTGAACCAAATATAAATTATATAAGACTGAAGGAGCTCTATGAAGAATTTGATAGCCTTTGGAAACGGTTGCAGGCACTTTACCTTGATGCGGTAGCAGGCTTTAAGCTTTTGCGAGAACATGTTGAGACAAAACAAACTAGATCACGTATAATGGTGCAAGGCACTGAACTTGATACTGAACAATTTCAAAACACGCGGATGTTTTCGTATGATCAAATATTCTCAGATAGTTTCTGTACTAATAGTATTCAAATAGCAACGCAAGGCGAAGCTAAAATACGTAATTTGCCTGGTGGCGTAAATATTATGGCGATGGGGCAACTATGCCTTAGTTCGTTTTACGACTTCTGGAACGAGTATCTGCGTAAAGAGTACGTTATTGCGAAGGGGAAACTAGATCCAAAAGAGAAGGATGAGGAGGTTGTTAATGATGTTTGCAGAGAACATGCCAGTTACGACCTATGGGGTGATATCTGTAAGCTGCGCAACTCAATAGTGCATAATCAAGGTATTGCAACATCGACGGTAAAAAAATGTAAACTCATTAAGTGGTTCAAGCCTGGTGATGAGATCGTCCTGACTTCTGATCATATGCGGGCTTTATTTCTTGCACTACTTTGTTATAGAAACGAACTTCACAAGGAACAGTTCCCTGAGCATTATATACAGGTGCCGAAAAACTGAACAGGGTAGCAATTTTTGTTTTGATGTTTCGGCGCGAGGACGCATCGAAACATCTGTAAAAGGAGCATGTCGTTTTGTATGAAATCGAAATCAAATGGGATGGGCCTTTTACAGTCCAAGAGGTCATAAAAAATATGAAAGATGGTGGAGAGGCTCCGGACTATGACGGTGATGATTACGGATTGTATCAAATATACGGAGAGCATGTTTTAAATGGTAAAGATACACTCCTGTATATAGGGCAAGCCACGCAGCAGACTTTTTCAATGCGGCTTGCTCAGCACAAGAAAGACTGGATGTTGAAGGAAAAAAACAAGGGTAAAAATATTACAGTTTATTTAGGTAGAATCTACGACCCTAAAGAACATACAAATAAAAACGCCTGGAATACATGGAAGACGGACGTTTTGGATGCAGAGAGCGCTCTTATATACATATATTCACCCAATTATAATAGTAGTGGGGTTGCCAGTCCTCCTGAGTTGGAATATAAAGAAGTGCGCTTGATTCATACAGGCACAAGAGGCGCATTGCTGGGTGAGGACGTTGTGCCAAGGGATTTTAGCTGTTAAGATTTTAGAGGGTCGGTGGTCCGTTCATACTTCGACTTAGCTCAGTACGAACGGTTTGTTGTGTATGGTGGGCTGCGCCCACCAATTGCCTGAAACATTTAGAAACCGCCAGCCCTTTGAGAACCTCAGGACGAACGGTTTTTTTTTGTTGTTAAATTCCCTACGGAATTTACGAGTTAATTCATTTTTTCTACCCAAATCACTCCATATGCCCATATTCCAGACAGTTTATACATAAAAGCTGCTTCTGTTAATCTGAAATCCCTTGACCGCAAAGCATCGAAAGTGTTAAAAAATACAGTCTGGCTTTTAAAAGCCGGACACACATCAGACACACAGGAGCGAATCATTTAATGAGAGAAAAGATCATAGGTATTATCGGCGGCAGCGGACTTTATGAAATAGAGGGCCTGACAGATGTTGAATCTGTAAAGGTAGATACACCGTTCGGAGACCCGTCGGATGAATATATGACAGGCAGGCTTGGCGATACTAAACTGGTGTTTTTGCCGAGGCACGGTCGCGGACATACACTGCTTCCAAGCGAGATAAATTACCGCGCCAACATCTACGGCATGAAAAAGCTCGGTGTCGAGAGGATACTCTCCGTATCCGCCGTGGGCAGCATGAAAGTCGAGATAGAGCCGGGGCACGTGGTTGTGGTGGATCAGTTTTTTGACAGGACAAGCAAGCGCATCAGTACCTTTTTCGGAGATGGCCTTGTCGGGCACGTAGAGTTTGCAGACCCGGTGTGCGGCCAGTTGTCAGACAGTGTTTACAACGCGACAACAGGCAGCGGCGCGGTCGTTCATAAGGGCGGTACTTATATATGTATAGAAGGCCCGCAGTTCTCTACAAGGGCAGAGTCCCTTATTTACAGAAAATGGGGCGTGGACGTAATAGGCATGACAAACATACCTGAGGCAAAACTTGCCAGAGAGGCCGAGATCTGTTACGCAACGCTTGCCCTTTCTACCGACTACGACTGCTGGCACGAGACGGAAGAGTCGGTAACGGTAGAAATGATAATCGCTACTCTCAAGAAAAACGTAGAGACGGCAAAAAAAGTTATAATAAAACTTGCCTCCGATATAGGGGTCGAGCGGGGTTGCCGTTGCGGCGAGGCAATGAAGTTTGCGGTTTTGACCAAAAAAGATGCGATTCCTGATAAGACCCGGGAGAACATGGAACTGCTTCTCGGGAAGTACCTTTAAAAAAAGAAAATTCAGATATTGCAACAGGTTCTAGATATGTAAAAAAACAAAAAGAAACTGATTCATTCACAAAAGTTATTGGAAGAGTATTTTCTTCTACTATGATAAATTTTAAAGTTAGAGGAAAGAATAGAATTACAGATTGTACTACTGGAATCAGAGCTTGGAATAAAAAAAGTATAGGCATATTAAATAATATATATTTTCAAAAACCTTTGGCTCATTATAGTGTTTTTTGGGTTCGAGAAGCAATCATCGCTTCTTATAAAAATTTAAAAATATCTGAAATTCCTGCTTTTTACCACAAAAGAGAGTTTGGCGAATCTAAATCATTTTCTTTAAATTCCGTTATGATCTGATCATATGTCTTTGCCGCG
>CBDUXY010000146.1:0-7487 GCA_965371305.1 uncultured bacterium | reverse complement strand
TTTTCATAGGTTTGCAAGCAGCCGTAAAGATTCATTTCCACAGTACATACGGTACCCGGTATTAAAACAAAAATACGGAGGAATGTGCAATGAAAATTATGTTCTGTCACGATGGCTCTGACAACGGGCACATGGCAATGGAAAGGGCTATTAATCATTTTAAGGAACACAAACCGGAAGTAATTCTGCTTTGCGTTTCAGAGGACGTCGTGGACGCAAGTATGGAAGTCGACGCAATCACGGAAGAGTACCAGAAAGAGAAAAAAGAGGTCCTTGACAAATCAGCCAAGTGGTGCGCTGAACACGGGATGGAAGTAGACGTTATGATGGCTATAGGGGATCCGAGAAAAATGATAGTAGAAGCTATCAACAGGAAGTCCCCGAACGTGGTTGTTGTAGCAAGAAAAGAAAAAAGCTCAAGAGAGAGTGTTTTCCGCAAGAGTGTCAGTGCGTACCTTATTAAAAACGCAGGATGCCACTTGTTCATAATGGGTCCAGAGGGCTGAGAAAGATTCAGACGGACCTGTGCTGAATAAAAAAAGCACTTGTTTTGAGTAATAGTATATACCTGCCTGCGCCTGAAATGGCGCTGACGGCAAAGAGAGACCTGCATTAATATACCTGATTTGACTTGAGGTTTTAATTAGTCAATCAATATAATGTAAATTCAATATAAGTTCATAAAGGGGGTACGAGATAATCGTACCCCCTTTTTTTTTAAACTGTTTGCTTGTTTTACTGGTTCATTTTTACATTTTTTGCTATAATCATGTCTATGGAAAATGTAGCTACTCTTGCAAGACTCGTAGAGGCAGGTGAAAACGTCAAGGCAGTTGCCGAAGCCGAGCGGCTCGTTACCAGGGGAGTGCCTGTAAAAGTCATCTTAACGGACGGAGTGATCGTAGCTCTCCAGGCCCTTAGCCATAAGTGCACGACAGAGAACTTTCAACTCCTTGATGTGCTTCTTTCCTCGCGTGCCATGGTTGAAGTAGTGGACCAGGTAATTGCAAAAGAACTTGAAAAAAGCATGGATCAGATAGCCTCAGAGTTCAGCGCAGACCAGGGCTCTGAGAAGACCATGGTAATCGGCACCATAGAAGGCGACGTGCACGACCTTGGCAAGCACCTTGTCGCCACCATATCCACCCTTTCAGGGCTTAGAGTGATTAACCTTGGCAAAGACGTTTCACCAAAGACATTTGTTGAAACCGCTATCAGAGAAAATGCCGACATCATCGGCGTGTCAAGCCTGATGACCGTATGCCTTCCTTCAATAAACAAGATAAGACAACTTGCCAGAGAAAAAGGTTACACCCCGATAATAGTGGCCGGAGGAGCCGCTGCGCAACAGGCGGACAGAGGATACCTTGACGTTGACTACGTTGCGTTTGATGCGTTTGACGGGCTTAATTATCTCTTAAAATCATAAGGGTCTTGAATGGTCGAAAGGTTTTTCTCGACAAAGACGCTGCGCAAGTCAAGACCCAATCATAAATTTTATTTATAATATTACAGTAAAAACTATGTTGTTAAATATACAAACACAAGGAGAAACGGTTTAAACCGACAGAGAGTTGACATCGCAAATTAATTTTTTATAACTTTCATATTTCATACGCATTACTAAAAAATATCTTTCGTGATGTCTTATCTTGCAGGTCTGCTTAACCGTTTTTTCCATACTCATAAAGATACAATCGTCCGTACTGCGTTTCATTTACCCGCATGGCGGGTTTAATGCCCCGCAGCCTGGCTCAGAGGTTTTTTTCCTGCATACCACCTTTTGACACCCTGCAGCCTGGATCAGTGGTAGTTTGCTCTGCGCCGGCATGTTCCACAAGGCGTGTTTCGAGTACTTGTTCGTAGAGTGTGTGTGTGCGGAGATACAAAAATCCGACAGCAACGGCGCTTGTCTTGTTTTGCGTACTTCGGCAATTGAATTACCTTAATCGACAAGCCGAAAGGACTGTATGAATTCTCTTGAGCGGGTAAAGGCTGCAATAAGATTTGAAAAGACCGACCGCATACCTGTCATACCGGAAGTTGCCGGTGTAACGGCAAGACTGCTTCATAAATCCGTACACGACTACGTAACCGACGGAGAACTGATAGCGCAGAGCCAGCTTGCCGCACAGAAGCACTTTAACTACGACACGGTAATCGCCTTTGCAGACCTGTGCATTGAGCCCGAGGCAATCGGATGCGAAGTCAAATTTCCCCGTGACAACTACCCTCACATCGTAAAACCCATATTAAACACTATAGAAGGTCTTTCAGACCTCTCCGTGCCCGACCCGCATAAAAGCGCCAGGATGCCAGAGCTTATAAAGGCCGTAAGGCTCATGAAGAAAAAATTAAACGGCACGGTCCCGGTAGTCGGCCACGTCCTCTCTCCCATGACCATAGCCTCGCGGATAATGGACATAGAGCAGATGCTGTATTTGATAGTTGATCATCCTGAAGATTTTAAAAAGCTTCTTTCTTATACACTTAAGGTATCGATCAAGTTTGCAAAAGCACTGCTTGAAGCAGGGGCCGACTCCATCATCATGTTCGACCCCACTTCATCCCCTGCCATCCTTCCGCCAAGGATTTTCAGGGAGTTCGAGCTGCCTAAAATTAAAACCCTGTTTAGCTCCATCAACGCTTTCAATCCGGAGGCCATAACATGGTACAGTGTGGCCGGCCCCACCCAGGAGATCATAAAAGACCTCGAGGGTTTGAACCTCGACATACTTACAATCGACTACCTTGTTTCACTTGACGTGGCCTTTGAGCTTTCATCAACCATATGCTTTAACGGAAATATAAAATCACTTTCATTTTCCGAGGCAAGCCCGGAGGAAATCTACAAAACATCAACTACTCTTTTAGAGTCCTCGCTCGAGCGCGGCGGGTTTATCCTCGGGGCCGGGTGCGAGGTGCCGCCTGATGCAAAACTTGAGAACATAGCAGCTCTTACCAGGGCATCGGTTGACTTTTCAAACAGATACACATCTTACGGCAAAGAAAAAAAAGGTACGAGGTGCGTCACTTTCTACCCCTCTCAAAAGAAAGTATATATAGAAACCGGGGCAAATTTAATGGACGCAGCCTCCATGGCCAAACTGACCATCCCTCACCTGTGCTACAGGGCAGGCGTGTGCGGTTCATGTATCGTTCAAGTGGATGACAAGGGCCGTGAGGTAGAAAACCTCTCTGAAAAGGAAAAAATTCTTCTAACGCCTGAGCAAAAAAACCGTAAGTACAGGCTCGCATGCCAGACAAGCGTTAGCTCGGATATGCTCATATACGTACCAAGACAATCGAGAATAGGTTATAATGAAAAAATATACAGAAAAGACTACTATACAATGTCTATATTCGAGATGCTTGAGAACTACCGCCTTTCCACGAGAATCAGTGCAATTGAAATAAAGAAAAGCAAACCCGGTAACGATGACACAACGCCCTACCTTGACCTTATTCTCAGCTCAGTTGGAGCTGACACCCGATTAAGGCCGGACATGTTAAGTGAAACTTCACTTTCTTTAAGAAGAAAGAACGGGGCGCTCTACGGCATTGTCGCCACCAGCGGTGGACACAAAAAACTTCTTAACCTTACCGGCTCAAAAAAAGTGTTCGGCGTTGCCCTTGACCTTGGCACCACCACCATTGCCGCCTACATTCACGACCTCGAGACAGGCCAGTTCTTAGGCTCGGGCTCCATCCTGAACCCACAGCACCAAATGGGCAACAACGTCATGACAAGGGCTGAAAACGACATTACCGGCAGCGGCGACCCCGAGCAATTACGCCACCTCGCAGTAGAAGGCATAAACAGAGTCATACTGGAAATAACCAGAGACGCAGGCGTTGACTATAACAATATCTATAATGTTGTGGCAGTTGGCAATTCTGTCATGCATCACAGCTTCCTTGGCCTGCCACTGGACTCTCTCGTTCGCTCTCCTTTCATCCCTGTCATGACCTCAAAATATGAATTTTACAACAACGACAACAAAGTGAGCGAAAGACTTGCCGTCAATAAAAACGCGCTGATAACCTGCCCTCCCATACTCGGTAGTTTTATAGGCTCCGACGTAACCGTTGGCGCCCTTGCTGCAGGCCTTTACAACTCAGACAAACTCACCCTGTACATCGACCTTGGCACTAACGGTGAGATTATCATTGCTGACAAAAATAAAATTCTTGCAAGCTCAATTGCCGCAGGCCCGGCCTTTGAGCAATCGCATCTCTCAGGCGGCAGGATTGCCGGGGCAAACGTAATCTACAGAATAGACATGGACGATGACCTGAACCTGACTTGCAAGACAATGGACGGCGGCAAACCGACCGGGTACTGCGGCAGCGCCCTGATTGACGTTATTGCCTGCTTCATAAGACACGGCATTATTAATAACAGAGGATATTTTATAAAGAAAAAAGAATTCATAAACATGATGGACAATCAATACATGCTTGTACCGAAACAGGATACGGCCTTTTTCGAACCTATTATCATAACCGCCAAAGACATAGAAGAGGTACAAAAGGCAAAGGGGGCGGTCAGGGCCGCTATTGCCGTCATTACGGATAAGTTCGGCGCAACCTATGAACAAATCGACCAGGTTATACTTACCGGGTCGTTTGGAATGAACCTCCGCGTGGAGAACGCTGTTGAAATCGGCTTGTTGCCGGTAGAGCTGAAAGACAAGGTCAAGTTCGTGCCGAACGCGGCTGGAGCCGGGGCAACGCTCTACCTGCTTTCGGAAAAAGCAAGTAACGAAATAAATGAATACAAAGACAGGATCGAATACGTTCACGCGGCAAAGGACGATAAATTCAACGATCTTTTTATTGATTCCATGTTATTTTAAAGAGTAATCCTAATGAATAAGAACAACCAAAAAAACAAACTTAAAGCAGGGATCAGAAACAAATTTCTGGTAATACTTATAATCCTGTTCGGCCTGTTTGCAGGAAACTTCTTAATAACCCTTCACATAGTAAACACGCAGAAACATGACGCGCTTTTAATCAACCTTGCAGGGCGCCAGCGTATGCTCTCGCAACGCATCATGAGCCTTACAAATCATGCGCAATTTGAAAAGGCATGGTTGCTAGGACAGAATTCTTCATACAGCCACACATACAGCCACCATAAAGAGATCAAAAACACAAGTACGCTTTTTCACATTACAATGCACAGCTTCCTTGACGGCGGCCAAACATTTGACTCCGAGGGACAACCGGTTAACGTGGAACAAATCACAAAACCTGAAACGGTAAAATCTCTTTATGAAGCACACCTCAAATGGCACGTATTCATTAATAAAGTGGAGGAGTCGCTTAAAAATGAATTCTTTCTCAAAAAAGACATGGAAACATCCGTCAATATATTTTAT
Source organism: uncultured bacterium (assembly GCA_965371305.1). Lineage (GTDB taxonomy): Bacteria > Desulfobacterota > GWC2-55-46 > GWC2-55-46 > DRQE01 > CBDUXY01. The sequence goes on along the minus strand of CBDUXY010000146.1, from coordinate 2,100 downwards.
GAAATAGAAGATATTAAATTACTTAAGGCCCTGGACACGGTAGTCACCATGCTTGAGAAAGAGGCAGGGGCCAGAATTATACAGCTTCGTACTATACAGACAATCTCTCTCCTGTTGTGCTTCGTTCTATTCTTTATCGTAATCGTATTCCTTAACAAGACTATTTTAAAACCGGTAAACGAACTCGTATCCACGGTCAAGGGAGTTGGCGCAGGGGACATATCAAAGCGTAATAAAATAACTTCAAATGACGAAATAGGCTTTCTTGCCGGGTCTTTCAACACCATGATGGATAATCTTGAGCAAACTACGGTGTCAAAGGATTTCCTGGAAAACGTGATCAAGAGCATCTCGGAATCCATCATAGTGACGGACCGTAACAGGGAGATCAAGCTCATCAATTCCGCTACTATCGAGCTTCTTGGGATGCAAAACGAAAACGAAATAATCGGGAGCAGAATAGATGAATTCGCAACCACTACGGGCAAAGGCAACAAGAGCCTTTTTAAACCACAGACCTTTGAAACATTACTTGATAAAGGTTACATACGCAACTTCAACGTAAGTTACCGCAGTGTTTCAGGTGAGTTGATTCCGGTATCGTTCAGTGCAAGGCTCCTGAAAGACGCTTCCGGCAGCTTCGGTGGTCTTGTTTGCGTTGCAAGGGATATGCGGGAGTTCAATCTGCTTCAGGCCAAACTCATACAGTCCTCAAAACTTGCCGCCCTCGGCACCATGAGCGCTGGCATGGGGCATGAGCTTAAAACCCCCCTGACCGTCGTAAAGGGGACGGCACAATTCCTCATCTCCCAGTTTGAAAATAATGTAATTCCTGAAAAGGAAACAATGATACAAGATATGGAAGATATTATCAGCAGCACGGACAGGGCCGTAGTCATAATCAACCACCTGAAAGATTTTTCAAGAGTTTCCACTGACAAGGACTGGAGGCGCCTTGACATAAACGACATAATTAAAGATTCACTGATTCTGCCAAACAAACAGTTGAATAAAAGTGGCATACATGTTATTATTGATATTGAAGACGGTCTACCAAAAATATGGGGCGAGCACAACAAACTCATCTCTGTTTTTCAAAACCTTATAACCAATGCATTTGATGCATTTGAACTTGTAAAAGACTCAAGAAAAAAAGTTATTTCAATTATTGCCCGCTTGACCGACTCTGGGGAATTAAATATAATATTTGAAGATAACGCCCTTGGCATGGACCAGGACATTATTAGAAATATTTTCAACCCGTTTTTTACAACCAAAGATGTAGGCAGGGGTACAGGGCTTGGACTATCAATACTGTACGGCATAATCGAAGAACATGGCGGCAAGATAGACGTAAGTTCAACACCTAACAAAGGTACCGTCTTTAACATCCTTCTGAAAGCAGGCAAACAGAGCATACTAACAAATACCGAATGATACACCTCTTAACAAGATAGAGAGTATCAAAATAAAATATGATAAAAAAACCCGGCAGTAAGATGCAGGACTAAACCCGCCATGCGGGAATAATTAACAGAAGAGAAATGAATAATAAAATACTTGTAGTCGACGACGATGAAATTATAATTGAGCTTTACAAGCGCTGGCTGAACTCATGGGGGTACTGTGTTAACGTGGCCCATGGTGGGAAAGAAGCGCTTAATTATATTGACAACGAAAAGTTCGACCTTGTTATATGTGATGCAAAGATGCCGGAAATTTCCGGCCTTGATGTAAGACAGAAACTTGCGCAAAAACATCCCCAAACTCCTTTCATCCTCATTACGGGCTTTAGCTGCAACGACCATGAGATAAGAGACATACTTGAGCTAAACGTACAAAAGCATATTGAGAAACCGGTTGACTTCATAGCACTCAGAGATGTTATCGACGACCTTATGACCATATGACCATATGCCCCCCCCCCCACACACACTGCCATACCAGTCAAATTCGTATTCCCTGGCTGCGCTTTTTTAGCGCGGCCTTTTTTTTGTTTTTTGTTTTTTTGTTCAAAGGGAAGGCCCGTTCAGGTAATCTCTACTAATTAAAAACCACCGCAAAACGCAGGGACGCTTGACAGAATGCTTAAGCTTAAGT
>CBDUXY010000145.1:0-7528 GCA_965371305.1 uncultured bacterium | reverse complement strand
TATTGCCCATCGACTTTACAGGGGCAAGCGAGCACGCCCTTGAATATGCCGTCTCAATGGCTACGCATTACGGCGCAAAGCTCTACCTTATGCACGTGGTCAACACGGAGCGTGAGATAACAGGGTTTTATCTGCCGCATCTGTCGTTTGACACCATGTACGAGGATATGAAAAAGAGTGCAGAGAATATGGTAAATGAGTACTGTGATAACCACCTTGCTGGTTTTGACAATTACGAGACAATAGTGCTTGAGGGTTCTCCATCGGCTGAGATATTAAAGTGTATTGATGATAATGGAATCGACGTTGTAGTGATGGGCACTTTCGGGTCGGGACGTGTTGAAAAGTTTTTGTTTGGCAGTACCACAGACTTGGTGGTTAAGAGTGCCGGCTGTCCCGTGCTTGTTGTGCCGCCTCGCGTAAGTTTCCCCGCAGGGTCAGAGCAAGAGAGGCCGGAATAGACTGTAGGCTAAGGATTAAGGAATGTTTGGAATAGGATTTTTCGAAATTGTTGTGCTCGTGATAGTCGCCTTGCTGGTGCTTGGGCCGGATAAGCTGCCCGAGCTTGGAAAGACCCTTGCAAGGTTGTTTGGCGAGCTCAGGAAGGTTAACCGCGAGATAAACCGCACCATTGCCGACGTTAAGTCGGGCGCGGTAGAGTCAGCGGTTGGCTCGGCAGAAAAGACCGACGGCGGCAGTCAGGACGCCGCGTCCACCACTATCCGGGAGGAGCCTGGCAAGTAGTTTGTCTAATTTATAAATAAATATTACGACAATTGAGTAGCAGGCCAACAAACATGTCCCAACCCACACATCTATACAACGTTCCAACGCCCCCGAAGGAGCCGCAAGACAAGGGTCATCAAGACGACTCAGGGCAAATGGCGCTCACGGCGCACCTGAAAGAACTCAGGAAAAGGCTCGCAATATCCCTCATTGCAATTGGCCTTGCCTTTATAGTTACCTATACTTTCTCGCAGCAACTTTATATCCATATATCAAGACCCCTTATGCAGGCCCTGCCCGAAGGCCAACGCTTCGTTGCCTTTACCGGCATTGTAGAGCCGTTTTTTAACTATCTGAAAGTCGCTTTTTTCGCTGCCTTTATCGTTGCAAGCCCGGTTGTTTTTTTCCAGGTCTGGGCCTTTATAGCCCCCGGGCTTTACGACAAGGAAAGGCGTGTGTTTTTCCCGCTTGTTTTATTCTCCCTTCTTTTGTTTGCCTGTGGTTTTGTGTTTGCGTACAAGGTGGTTTTTCCAATTGGTTTTGATTACCTGCTTAGTTTCTCAGGCCCGGAACTAAAACCCTTCATCGCCATGGGCACTTACTTCTCCCTTGCCCTGCGTTTCCTGATGGCCTTTGGCATAGCCTTTCAACTGCCGCTTCTTATCCTTGTGCTTGCGCGCATAGGCATAGTAGACGTTAAGTGGTTGGTGCGTTTCTGGCGCTACGCCCTGCTTATAAGTTTTCTCGCAGGCGCGCTCCTGACCCCTCCGGACGTGTTCAGCCAGGTGCTTATGGGCCTGCCGCTTATGGGGCTTTACGGTCTGGGCATAGTGCTTGCGATGATATTCGGTAAGAAAAAAGATAAGTAGGTACAGAGCGTGATAGCTGCCCATACCATCGTTACTCCTTGGAGGCACAGAGCGCCATAACTGCCCATACCTGCGTTGCTCCTTGGTTCCTCGTTTCGGTGTACTAAGAAGTACTACCTCAACTCCAAACCTGCGTCGCGCCTTGGTCTGCTGTGTTCTGACGCTCTGTGTGCAAAAATATTTATGCCGTTAAACCATCGTCGCGTCTTGCTCTGCTTTGGATAGATTTGTTTTGCGCTCTGTTGATTGTTTCTTTAAATTTTGTCATGCTGAACTTGATTCAGCATCTCGCTTTTTCTTTTTTTACTCTTTCTCCCCCGGGGGAGACGTCAGGGGACGCACGGGTTGAGGTGAGGGGAAATTAATTGTAGTGTTTCGGCGCGGGGACGCACCGAAACATCAAGATTTTTTGAGATTCATGAAAAACGCGGCTGGAAATTTGTCAGGAAAAGATTTTCTTTTCGAATGCGCAACACCTAAATTAACTACGCCAGCAGTAGTCATAGCAGCAGCTAAAAAAGCAGCGTGTCCCGAAGCAATCATAGGTCCTGCTGATAATAATCCGCCAACCAACTCTACTCCTGCCCATTTAACTAAATCACGATCAATTCCTTCCCATTCTTTTTCGGCGTTTTTTACTTCATCTTTTAGTTCATCAGCTAATAGCTTAGCGTTGATGTCAGTGAATGGTTCAGTTGTGCAGGCAGATTTCCAAATTTTACGTAAGAAGACTCTTAAGCTTTCTAAACGTTCTTCTTCTCTTAATTTTAACGCATCATCTATGTTTAAATTATTTAGAAATTTGAGTTCTAACTCTTGGAATGCTTTTGCTAAAGGTGCCCACACGTTGTTCTCCGCAGAATGATTCTCTCTATCTAATTCGATTTCTTTCCATTTTGAAGAGAGATCAGTTACTAAATAAGATCCGGTATGTTCGGCTGTTAGCTTTGCAATGTCATAATTTAACCCAGTAGAAAATACATGTATCTCACTTGATTCCTCACCAACCTTAAATGGTTCCAAAAAGTCCGGATCTGCTTCGCGCATTTCTTCAATATCAGTTATAAACTGTTTAAAAGTAATCCCTTTTTTGTCTAAATTGAATTTTTTATAATACTTTTCTAAGAAGGCGTTCGGTGTAGACAGTATCAGATCGCGAAATTTTTCCTGTTCTGTATACCTTTCACCTAACTTGGATGTAGATTTTTTCAATGCTTCTTGTAATTCTTTGCTTTCACTAAATTTTTTACGTTGTTTTATAAGAGAATTTCGGTGTAATTGTGGATCGAAGTTATTTGGGGGGCGTATAAGTTCTACAATACCAGCCTTTACCCAAGGTATGAGTGTTGTCCATAAATTAACATTCCTTAGAGTTTGTGTGCGGTATTGCTCGGGGTTTAAAATAGGGTTATACTCATCTTTTATACTATATGGGTATACAAAAGGATCTACGATAAGTATTTTGTTCGCATACATAGAGTGCCTAACTATCCCTTTATATAAATATTCTATTCCATAGTCTCCGATATACAAACCAGAAATATCACAAGAGGTCTTGTTAAGCACGTTACTGATATTAGTATTGATAGGCCAGACTTCAATTAAAGCTTCATGAATTTTTTTAACTGCCTCGGCAGTGAATGCTTTTTTATATTCTCCTATTGAGATAGTTTTATCGTCACGATCAAGTTGAAGCGCCTCTGCTATTTTTTCATAGAATAATATGTTGCGACCACGAATTGAGAGGTATGGAATCCAATCCTCTCTATTTTCTATAATTTTATTCCAATCTACATTGTTCAGGCAGCAGTGTTTATATTTCTTCACATTACCACAAAGACAAGGATCGTTTTTATCTACCTTTTTCATTACATTTTAGTTCTCAATTGATAGTTTGCAGCGTGGGCTGCGCCCACCATTCTGGATTCCAGCGTGAGCAGAATGACAGATTAATTTTTTGCTGGCGGATAGACCCTGACGATGTTTGTTGCCTGCAGGCCCTTGTCGCCTTTGATCACGTCGAACTCGAAGATGTGGTCGCGGTTGGGGATGTTTGAGATGTTAGTTGAGGGATCAAAACTTGTTTCATGGGCAAAGGCCGTGCAATAAGGCGAGTCGCCACGGCGTGTGTCGGTAATCCATAGCCCCGGGCCGATGTGGTCCAGGAAGCGCATAAAGCCGTAATTTTTCGAGTGGTAATAGGTGTAGCAGATGCCGCGCGTCCTTGAGCCTATTGCGCCCCAGGGTTTGTTTTCTTTCTCGTCTATTGGAAGCAGGTTGGGGACCAGGTAGCCCGACATGTAAAGGTCTACTTCTCTTTTTAAATTGGACGAGACGTTTTGAAAGGCAAGGCCTTCGACGCGGCAGCCTTTGTTCTGAAGCGCGCGTACTACCTGAATAAAGTCCCCGTCGCCCGTGACCATCATGACGCGGTCAAGGTTTTCCGATTGAAGCAGGGCGTCAACGGCCATGTCAAGGTCTGCGTTTGCCTTGCCGTAGCGGTTACCCGCGTCGTCCGTGTACCAGACGACTTTTTTCTCGATTACCTTATATCCGAAGTCGCGAAGGGCCGAGTGAAAGTTAAGCGAGCGCTCTCTGTAGTCGCGGTCGGTTCTTGCCCTTTCCTCGTCGTAGGCAACGTAGGCGTTAAGCCTTATAGGCTCGCCGTTATCGCGGCACGCAAAGTCCCGGAGCACGTCGAACCTCATGCCGTATCCGCCGCTCCTTGTGATGTTTGCAACGTCAACGTAGATGCCTATTTTTTGGTTGTTGGCTCTGCTCATTTTTTATATGTCCAGGTTGGATACGTCAAGGGCGTGTGTTTCAATAAAGTTGCGCCTTGGTTCAACCTGATCTCCCATTAGTGTTGTGAATACTTCGTCCGCTGCGACAACGTCATCTACGGTGATTTGCCGCAGTACGCGTTTTTCAGGGTTCATGGTGGTCTCCCAGAGCTGTTCCGGGTTCATCTCGCCAAGACCCTTGTAGCGTTGAATGGTAAGACCTTTCCTGCCTATCTCGTTAATTCGTTTAAGCAGTTCTGCAAATGTATTAACCTCATATTCTACGTCCTTCGAGCGTATGGTGAAGGGTGCTCGGCCAAGAGGGGAGAGTTTTTTTGCAAGTTTCCTGAGTTCTCCGAACTCGGCTGAGTTAAGCAGGTCACGGTCGATAACGGTTTCAAATGCCGAGCCATTTCTGCGCGAGATGCAGGTTAAGATCTGACTCTCATGTTCCTCGTCTTTTTCAATCTTGAATTCGAGTGGAGTAATCTCCGGATGAAATGTCTTTATAGATGTTTCAATGTTTTCACAAAGGGCTGATAAGCTTTTTTCATCGGCAAGTGTTGCAGCGTTAAAATCCTTTTCAAAAACAATGGCGCTTAGCAGGTGTTTATCTTTGTGACGCCTGTCTATAACTTCCAGGATACGCTCGAAACGAGTTAACTTCTTGAGTATGTCGAAAAGCCCCTGGCCTTTGAGCGCGGTCTTTGAGCCGTCAGGCATGATTGAGAGTTCATCTTGCATGGACTCGTAGATGAAGGTCTCAAGCGCGTCGTCGTCTTTCAGGTATTTCTCGCGTTTCCCGCGCTTCACTTTGTAGAGCGGGGGTTGAGCAATGAAGAGGTATCCGCTTTTGGCCAGGAACGGTATCTGGCGATAGAAAAAAGTAAGTAAAAGCGTTGCTATATGAGAGCCGTCAACGTCGGCGTCGGTCATGATGATTATGCGATGATAGCGAAGTTTCTCAGGGTCTATTTCGTCCTTTCCTATGCCGCAGCCAAGGGCCTTTATCATGGAGCGAATTTCCTCGTTTGCAAGCATTTTGTCAAAGCGGGATTTTTCAACGTTTAAAATTTTACCTTTAATAGGCAAGATGGCTTGGAACTTCCTATCCCGCCCCTGTTTTGCCGAGCCGCCGGCGCTGTCTCCCTCGACAATAAAGAGTTCGCAAAGCTCGGGGTTCTTCTCCTGACAGTCGGCAAGTTTACCCGGAAGGGCCGCGCTATCGAGCGCGCCTTTTCTCCTTATAAGTTCGCGCGCTTTTTTTGCCGCCTGCCGCGCCCTTGCTCCTTCTGCGGCTTTCATGACTATTTTCTTGCCAATGGCAGGGTTTTCTTCCAGGAATTGCCCCAGTTTCTCGTTGACAAGACTTTTAACATAACCCTCAATCTCAGAGTTGCCAAGTTTTGTCTTGGTCTGTCCCTCGAATTGTGGATTAGGGAGCTTGATGCTTATGACTGCGGTGAGACCCTCTCTGATGTCGTCGCCCTGAAGGGAGTCCTTTAAATCCTTAATCAGGTTTCTGGAGTGTGCGTAGCTGTTGACGGTTCTGGTAAGAGATGACCGGAGTCCAATCATGTGCGTGCCGCCCTCGGTGGTGTTTATGTTGTTTGCGTATGAAAAAATGTTTTCAGAATACGAGTCGTTCCATTGAAGGGCAAGTTCCATGGTGACGCTTTCTTTTTCCCCGTTGAGGTAGATTACCTTTGGATGTATCGGGCTTTTAGTCTTGCCCAGGTGTTCGACAAAACTTACGATACCGCCCTTGTACTGGAACTCGTGGCTCTTACCACTTCTTTCGTCAAGTATGGTTATTTTTATCCCGGCGTTCAGGAATGAGAGTTCGCGAAGGCGCTGGCTTAAGGTGTCGAAACTGAAAACAATTGTTTCGAATATTTTGCTATCCGGTTTAAAACTTATGGTGGTCCCTGTTTTTTTACTCTTTCCCGTGGTTTTTAATTTAGTAACCGCTTTGCCTGTATTGTAGTCCTGCGAGTACACGGAGCCGTCTCTTTTTACCTCGACCTTTAGCCACTCGGAGAGGAAGTTAACGACCGTTACGCCAACGCCGTGAAGGCCGCCTGAGACTTTATAGACTTTTTGCTCGAATTTGCCTCCTGCGTGAAGCTCTGTAAGTACAACTTGAACGGTAGGTACTTTCTTTTCTGGATGAAGTTCTACAGGTATGCCTCGGCCATCATCCGTAACGGTTACGGAATTATCCGTGTGTATTACGACGCTAATTTCGGAGCAGTAACCTGCCAGGGCTTCATCGACCGAGTTATCAACCACCTCGTATACGAGGTGGTGCAGGCCCATGGGGCCGGTCGAGCCGATGTACATGGCAGGTCTTTTTCTGACCGCATCGAGACCTTCAAGTACCTTGATAGAATCAGCATCGTATTTTGCTGGCACTGTTTGTTTAAATTCTTTCGTGCTTGTCTGGTTTTTCTCTTCCATATTACTTTACCTTTCACCTCTCGGGGCTTGACTGTTTAATCCGTTGTGGCGGGCAGAGGCCACCTTGTGGGTTTAATTCCCCACGGCTTAATGCGAGTCTTTCCCCATTATATTTCGTTTTGTTACCACGTGGTTTGCCAGGGGTGGTACATTCAGGTAATATTAGCATAACCGACATTGTTTGGCTACAAAAAAAACATATGTAAGTGCTTGTTTTTTATAGTCTATTTCTGTTGCGGAGTTTTTTTGAAAAAGCTTGCCCCAATTCACGTCCCGTAACAGGTAACAGAGCCTGAATTGTCACTAAAAACACCCGAAAAAGACGATTATTTGAGATATAAACCGGTGAATTTACGGTGTTGCAAAATCTTTGGCAAGAGGCGTTTTTTTTTCGTAGTGAAAGGTCGTGAGAGAGGACCGGGGGCTGCCATAATTCGCAAATCAGCCGTTGCTGCCCTGGCAAGAGATATTGTCAATTTACACAAACAAGCCTGCAATATTTTGGACATAAAACCGTTTGTTTTTTTATTATTAGTATTGTATAATTAGTAATAGGTTTTGCTCGTATTTCATGGGTATTGCGCAACGTCCGATTTTTTTCAATTTTTCAATTTTTCAATTTTTTAGAAACTAGTCACGTAATTCATTTTTATTTTGCAACCGGTTATTTACGTATTTCAGTGTTTTCGT
>CBDUXY010000144.1:0-7539 GCA_965371305.1 uncultured bacterium | reverse complement strand
CAAGCGCGAACGAACTCGCAACGCATCTTACAACGGCGTCACGCAAGCGCACAGCTAATACAAGCGCGGAAGAACTCGCAACGCATCTTACAACGGCGTCACGCAAGCGCACAGCTAATAAAGTAAAAATATCACACGCATAATCTATGTCAAGCATTTGATTGACGACAAGTATTTGCAATTAAGCCGGGCACTTGATTTAAGTTGTGCAGTGTGGCAAACTAAGACTATGAAAAGATTATTACTCATAGTCCTCTCGGTTGCACTTTTCTCAATGCTCCATGCGTGTACCGACGACCAGGGGCGCAAAGGCGCATCAACAAAAGAAGTCGTCGATGAATACGTAAAGACCCTCTCCGAGGCCAAAGGCAAGGCAACTGACGCCGCAAAAATGGTTGAGGAAAGGATCAAGCACGAAAGCGACTTAATAGACGAGGGTGACAGGGACGCAGAGGGCGACGCCGGGGAAGAATAAGCGGTTTCGTCTTTTTTTCACTCTGCCGCTCTCTCGAACTCAAGCCTGAGAGAGTGCGGGGTCATCTGCGCTCCGGCGGTTTTGTTGATCCATCTCTTTTATAATCTTTAGACCACCTGACTCGACACCAATCCAATGACTGATAATAAACTGCCGCAATTAGTTGAGATAATGAAAAAGCTCCGTGCGCCCGACGGATGCCCCTGGGACAGGGAACAATCCACCCGGACCCTTGTGCCCTACATAATCGAAGAGGCCTATGAAGTGGTAGGGGCAATCGAGGCCGGCTCGTCCAAAGACCTGAAAGAAGAACTTGGAGACCTCATGTTTCAAATCGTTTTCGCCTCCGAGCTTGCAAGCGAAAAAGACGAGTTCGACATAAACGACGTAATAGCGGCAAGCATAGAGAAAATGACACGCCGACACCCGCATGTGTTCGGCGAAGCAAAGGTGGATAACTCCGAAGAGGTCATGAAGCGCTGGGAAGAAATAAAAAAACAAGAAGGCAACGGAGAAAAAACCGGCGGGCATCTTTCAGGAGTGACCGAATCATTCCCGGCCCTCCTGAGAGCGCATAAACTAACAGAGAAGGCGGCAAAAGTAGGCTTTGACTGGAAAGACACCTTGCATGTGCTTGATAAACTAACCGAAGAGCTTGCCGAGTTTCGTGAAGCAATACTGATGAAAGATGCCAAAAAGACAGAAGAAGAGATCGGGGACCTGCTTTTCACCCTTGTTAACGTAAGCCGCTTCGTGCAGGTAAACCCGGAAGAGGCCCTTAGAAAGACAGTAGGAAAGTTCATGCACAGATTTAACCATATAGAGAAGACCCTGGAACAAAGAGGACTCGACATATCTTCTTCATCGACCGATGAAATGGAAAAGTTGTGGGAAGAGGCGAAGAGACTGGAAAAAGAGAAATAAAAAAACAAGCAATTCCAGAGGCTTAAAACGATGTCCCCAACATCTGTGGATAACTTGTTGAAAAAAGATACAATGCAAAAGCCAATGGAGTTGATTTATCAAGGGATTCCGAAAAATGATTAAAAATTAATCAGGCGAAAACCCTTTAAAATCATCAAGTTATACGAATAACAGAACCGTTTTCATTTAGACCCTTTTCCCGACCCAAGGCGACCAAGCTTAGTGGCAATAACTCCTTTTAAAAAGGACACTTCCGACGTTTTAAGCACTGTGCAGACAACAAAATAAAGCCCTGCCCCGCCTGCTACAAAAAGAGCAACAAGTATAACTGAAAGCCCGGTGCCCGCCTGAGAAAGCCCGAAATACTCCGACAGAACGTAAATGCAAAGACCCATAATTAAGGCAGACACAAGGGATTTCAAAGCAGACGGCGCAATAAGGCTTAGCGAAAAACCGTCTAATCTGGCGCTTAGCTTCAAATAGAGATACGCCAAGTTTGCCGTTGCTGCAAGCGACGCTGCAAGGGCAAGACCGGCAAAAGACATCGGACCCTGTAAAAGCAGACAGAAGATTACAGTTGTGACAAGGGCCATGGCCGCTCCCTTAACAGGCGTTACCGTGTCCTTAAGCGCATAGAACACACTCACAAGCTGTCTCGACAAGGCTATCGGAACTATGCCGAGGGCAAAGAAATAAAGCGCGTAGGCAGTGCCTGAGGCGTCGGCAATACCGAACTCACCCCTGACAAACAACAACTTTACAATGGGCAAACCAAGCACCATAAGCCCGACCGTGGCCGGGATGCTTACAAAGTTAACCATCCTCAGGCTAAACGACAGAGAATTATTAAAAGAGCTGTAATCACTCTTAGAGGCATGCTCGGAAAGGCTTGGTAGCGTTGCCTGCATAATGGCGACACCGAACATTCCAAGCGGAAGTTCCATAAGCCTTCCTCCGTAATACAGGTAAGACACGCTGCCCTGCACTTGCAAAGAGGCAAAATGAGTAATAACGAGAGTTATCAACTGATAAATACCGAGACCGAAAACAGCAGGCCCCATAAGTAAAAAAAACTTCTTTATAGCAGGGTCGCCAAAACGAAGAGAAAATCCAGGCATCATCGAAAACTTCTTTAAAAACGGCAATAGAACCGCAAACTGAAGCACACCTCCAATGAGTACGCCAATGGCAAGGGCGTAGACAGGTACGCCAAGCATGGGGGCAACCAAGACGGCGCAAAGGATCATAGAAATATTTAGCAAAACCGGTGACAAGGCAGGTGCGGCAAAGTGACGGAGGGTGTTAAGCACACCCATGGCAGCAGCCATAAGACTGATAAAAAACAGATACGGGAACATAAGGCGCGTTAGAGAAACGGTTAGAGAAAACTTTCCCGGCTCGCCTGCGAAACCGCTTGCCATGGCCATGACTATATAGTCTGAAAAGACAATGCCAATAACAGTCAGGACAATCAGGATAATAACAAGTAACGTAAAAAAAGACGACACAAAGGCCCTGGCCTCTTTCTTTGAGCGCTCTTTTAACACATCGGTAAAGACCGGGATAAAAGCGCTTGTAAGGGCGCCCTCCCCGGCAAGACGCCGGAGGAAGTTTGCAACCCGAAAAGCGACGAAAAAGGCGTCCGCAGACATGCCTGCGCCAAAGACGTAGGCAATCACAGCGTCTCTCAAGTAACCAAGAATCCTGCTTATAAACGTTGCCCCGGCAATAGTTGAGGCTGCACCCGTTATCTGCTTTTCATCTGATTTATTGACCGTGTCATTCATATGTCGTTTGCTTTGACGTTAAAGTGATAAAATATGTTTTTTATTTTTATTTTTTTAAAAAACAAAAAAACAAAAAAACTTGACAATACCCACTGAAATAAACTAAAATACTTTCCTTAAAGTACGAAAGGCTTAAACTACACAAGGAGAACTAAAGAAATTGGCAAACCATCGTTCGGCAATAAAAAGACACAAACAAAGCGAAGTAAACAGGCTCAAAAACAAAGGCGTTAAGTCCGCAGTCAAGACCTCTACCAAAAAGATAAGGGCTGCGATACAGGACGGCAACACGGAAGAGGCAACGAGCCTTCTTAAATCCGCCACAATCGAACTCGACAAGGCCGCAAAAAAAGGCACCCTGCACAAAAATAACGCCTCAAGAAAAATCTCACGCCTGACTCAAGCAGTTAACTCCATGGCGTCCAAGTAATCGGCGTCTTAAAAAATGCGTCACGACAAATTACGTCTTAATACAATAACAAATTATTCAAGCCCGCTCGCTACGAGCGGGCTTTTTTTCTGGAATTAACGCAAGTTCCATTACAAGCCCTGAGAGCACAAGAGAGCCGCTCATACGTCCGCTCTTTATATCGGTATCGGCCCTGCCAAGGGCGCAGAGGGCGGACAACAACTCCGTTGAAGAAAAATTACCCGCGCTCCTTACGTAGCGCTCTACGTTTCTCCTTGAGAGCCTGAGCTTGCCGGGCAACTGACTTGCACTAACACCCTGCTCAAGCCCGGACTTTACCTTTATTAGAGACCTGAAATGCCAGGCAAGGGCTCCGATAATCTGCACCGGTGAGTCGCTCTCAAGGTTGGCAAGTATCCGAAACGCCTCGGAAGCGGACTTGGTAGCTATAGCGTCGGCAAGGTCAAAAGCCGACTCGTCCCGAACGTCAATCGAGCAGTCCTGCACGTCCGCGTCCCCGACTCGCTCCCTGTCTCCCGTAAACAAAACAAGCTTATCGAGCTCGGCCCGAACGTCGCGAAGACGCCCTTCGGTAAGGGTCGTTAACAAATCAATCGCCGCATCGGTAATGGTCTTATCCTGCTTACCCATAAAGTCTTTTATCCATTGCCGAAGTGGCTGCGGGGCAAGCCGCTTAAACTCTTTCACTGCTCCCTTGCCCATAAGATGCTTGTAAACGGCGCTTGCGCGGTCAGGCTTCGACCCGGCTGTGATAAAAATCAGGCAACTCGATTCAGACGGGTTTTTTACGTACTCGGCAAGTTCCTTTTTCCTCGCCGCGTTTAAAGAACCGGCTTCTTTAATAAGCAAAAGCCTCATCTCGCAAAACGCAGGCATTGTGCGGGCAGTATTGACGAGCTCGGAGACCTCAAGTGTTTTGCCGTAATAGACGTGGTAGTTCATGGACTCGAAGCCGCCGTAAAGCACCTTACCCTTGATGGCCTTCACTGCCTCTTCAAGCTGGTAATCCTCGTCTCCGTAAAAATAATAAACCGGTTTTATGGGAGGTGTTTTTTTTGTGGTCATAATCAACGGTCCCTGAGCCAGACTGCGTGACATCAAACCCGCCAAGCGGGTGAAAATCTTTTAGTGTGTGTGTGTTCAAGTTGGAAACCTGAACCACCGGGAGAAAAGTTTTTGTAAAATACAGGTGGCCCGTTCATACTTCGACAGGCTCAACACGAACGGTTTTTTTATGTTTAAGTGTGTCAGCCCCAACACTCGGAAAAGTCATAAAATTAAAAATCGGTAAGAATACGCTCGCGGAGCAGCCTTGACAATTTAAAGGCCATCTCGGTTAAGGCCGCATGTTCTGCGTCTTTTGTCGCGGCAACACTTGACCGGTCAACCATGAAGTCCTCGTAATCAGATATAGAATCGTCGCGCCATAACACCTCTCCATTACTTGTCCTGAGTAGTACAATAGATAACGTGACGGTAAGGCGGTATTCACTCACTATGTCGCCGGTGCCGTAAGAGACAGGGTCAAGCCTATACTCAAGTACGCGCCCTTTAAGGCGGGCTTCACCCTTGCCCACACGAGCGATCTCAACTGTGTTTACAAACTCATCCACTACAGCGCGCGAGATAACCGCCTCTACACCGGGACGTCTTGTGCCGTTTTCAAACACAGGGATAGAAAGTGACTTGATCCCACTGAGAGCGCCGCGTCCACCACCACCCTGCGCTCCATCAGCGCCAGGGCCGTCAACCACATGGTAACCGCAACCGGAAAACAACAAAACGACACACAAAACAATCAAAAAATTTCCAAAACGATTCAATAGTATCATATGGCAACTATGTTAAATATTTTATTAGGTATGTAGATAATTTTTTTCACTTCCTTGTCAAGCGTCCAGGGAGTAACCTTTGGATCCTTGAGCACTATCTCTTCAACAATATTCTTACCCGCATTGGCCGGTACGTTCACCCTTGAACGCACCTTGCCGTTAACCTGTACGACGATGGTTACTTCGTCCTCCGAGATGGACTCGGAATTGAACTCAGGCCACGGAGTCCGGAAGAGCGGCTCTGTGTTGCCAAGCCTCTGCCACAGTTCCTCGGTAACGTGAGGGGCAAAGGGGCTTAGCAAGACAACCACGGCATTAACGGCTTCTCTGAAAACTGCGTGAGAGATGGTTTTCTTTGACGCTACGGTCAGGTCAGGCGCACTGCCTGATTTTGCATCCGGCTTTTTAGCGTCACCGGCGGACAAACCGCCCGAAACATCAATCCACTTATAAAGGACGTTTACAAGCTCCATTATGGAACTTATGGCCGTATTAAAATGAAACCTCCTCTCTATATCTTCCGTAACCTTTTTTATGGTCTTATGCGTTGTACGGTGGATCTTCCTGAGTTCACCGGTAAGTTCGCAATTGCCGTCAAACGGTTCACAGTCCCCAAGAGAGTCTATATTGTCGACAACAAGCCTCCACACGCGCCTGATGAAACGCGAGGAACCTTCAACACCGTCCTCGCTCCAGTCAAGGTCGCGCTCCGGAGGGGCGGCAAACAACGAAAACAGGCGCGTGGTGTCCGCGCCGTAGGTCTTGACAATCCCGTCCGGGTCGACCGTGTTTTTCTTACTCTTGCTCATCTTCTCAACAGCGCCGACTACTACATCCATGCCGCACTGGTTGCACTTAACCCCGTCCGATTCTTCGGGAAGCAAATACCCGTGTTCAGGACATTTTTGCGTCTCCTTGCAGACCATGCCCTGGGTAAGCAGGTTTTTAAACGGCTCACCGTCGTCTAAACTCAAGCCCGTGCCCGAGTCCGAGAAAAGACCAAGGTCGCGCACGGCCTTTGTGAAAAACCTTGCGTAAAGCAGGTGCATTACCGCATGTTCTATGCCGCCTATATACTGATCAACAGGCATCCAGTACGAAGCGTCATGTTCGTTAAAAGGCACGGTGTCGTCTTTCGGACTCAGGTAGCGAAGGAAATACCACGAAGAGTCCACAAAGGTATCCATGGTGTCGGTCTCGCGCCTTGCCTCCCCGTCACAGCGAGGGCAGGTGGTTTCGCAGAATTCCTTAACCGACAGGAGAGGAGAACGGCCGCCCGAGGTAAACTCAATGTCTTCGGGAAGCCTGACAGGCAAGTCGCTTTCCTTAACCGGCACAACACCGCAGTCAGGGCAATAAACAACCGGTATGGGACAACCCCAGTAACGCTGGCGAGATATGCCCCAGTCGCGAAGCCGGTATGTTACACTGCTTTTACCGATCCCGCCTTCTTCGAGAAACTCTGTAATGGCAGCTCCGGCATCGGTATTTTTCTGTCCGTCGAATTTAGCTGAATTTATCATAACACCCTGCTCGACATAGGCCGAGTCCATGTTGTCCGCATCCAGTATCGCATCCTCGGGCGTTATAACGACGTTGATCGGAAGGTCGTATTTCTTTGCGAACTCAAAGTCACGCTGGTCATGCGCCGGTACAGCCATAACAGCGCCCGTGCCGTAACCCATCAGAACGAAGTTTGCAACATAAACAGGTATCTCAACGCCGGTTAAAGGGTTACGGCAATAGGTGCCTGTAAAGACCCCTTCTTTTTCAAAATCGTCGTTTAAATCGGCTGCCGCAACTATCCCGACCTTTTTCACAAATTCTCTAACGTCCGAAAGTTTGCCAGGGGCGGTAATTTTCGCAACAAGCGGATGGGTCGGGGCAAGGCTCATAAAAGTTGTGCCGTAAAGCGTGTCGGGCCTGGTCGTGAACACATCTATTACCTCGGTTGAGTCAACCACAGGGAAGGTCACAAGCGCGCCCGTGCTCTTCCCTATCCAGTTCCTCTGCATGGCAAGCACCCGCTCGGGCCATCCGGTTAACTTCTCCGTCCCTTCCAGAAGTTCTTCGGCGTAATCGGTGATCCGC
>CBDUXY010000143.1:0-7643 GCA_965371305.1 uncultured bacterium | reverse complement strand
TTGGCCCACTTGCCTCTTTTGACGCAGCCGGTTGTGTGCTATCAGCTACCCCGCCTGCCCCCTTTGGCCCACTTGCCTCTTTTGACGCAGCCGGTTGTGTGCTATCAGCTACCCCGCCCCCCTTTGGCCCACTTGCCCCCTCTGCCCCACCTGGCCCCTCCAGGCCAACAGCCCAGACGTCCATGCCGATCAGCTCATGATCATAATACTCATTAGGGGGAAGTTCGGGAAGGTCGCCGGAGTTGATAAAGACCTCTTTGCCAACAAGGCGGTCGGCCCTGTCTTTATCGTTAACCACCCGAAGCGTAACGAGCAGAACCCGCTTATGCGTTCTAAGCCCTGTTACCGCGTATTCCATATTACCTGCATACAGGTTTACGGGCTTATGCTTAGAAGTTTTCAAAAAATCTTCTACATAATCGTCAAGCTGCTCCGGCGTAATATAGGGGAGAAGCTTAAGCTCCCCCCGAACTCCGTGTGTACCGACGAATTTGCCAAGACCGACTTTTTCCAAGTTCTCTTTCACTACTCTACGATTTCAAGCACCGAGCGTTTATTTATCTTCGTAGACGCTGCCGTCAGTATCGTACGCATAGCCTTTGCGGTCCTACCCTGTTTGCCGATCACCTTCCCAAGGTCGTCCTTTGCAACTGCCAACTCAATAACGGAGGTTCTCTCGCCGCTTATCTCAGTCACAACAACGTCCTCCGGATGGTCTACTAGCGCCTTCGCTATATACTCAACCAGCTCCTTCATAATGCCACTACCTCCCGCGCCGCAAGTTCAGTAGGAATCAGGACGCACTCGAATCCGTCGCAACCGCAGCCGCTCCGCTCTTAATTCCGGCATCTTTCAACAGAGACTTTACCGTATCGGTAACGATAGCACCTTTGCCAATCCATTCGTTCACTCTCTCTATCTTGAACTCTACCTTTGCCGGATCTGTCATAGGGTTATACGTACCTACAATTTCAATAAATCTACCGTCCCTCGGCGATCTTGAATCCGCTACCACCACACGATAAAACGGTTTTTTCTTGCACCCGCGCCTTGCGAGCCTTATCTTTACTGACATATTTTCTTTCTCCTCCTTGTATACTTGCCGCCCAGGTGACCTGGCCGGTTTAAACTCGTAATAATATCACTGCAATCTACATTGGCAGCATGTTTTTAAGATTCTTCATGCCGCCTTTTTTCTTAAGTGTTTTCATCATCTTACGCATTTGTTTATACTGCTTCAGGAGCCTGTTTATGTCCTGGACCGAGGTGCCGCTTCCCTTTGCAATACGTGACCTTCTTTTAGCGTTTAAAATGCCCGGCTTCTCTCTCTCCCCAGGCGTCATGGAGTCTATTATGGCCTCGACCCTGACTATATTTTTTTCATCCACCTTAAGCCCTTTTTGTTTCATCATGGAGCTTACGCCCGGGACCATGGAAAGTATGCTTTCAAGCGAACCCATGCGCTTAACCTGCTGCAATTGGTCCTTGAAGTCCTGGAGCGTAAAGGTGTCTTTCCGTATCTTCTTTTCAAGCTCAATCGCCTTTTTTTCGTCTACAGCTTCATGGGCTTTTTCAACGAGGGTCAGGACGTCACCCATCTCAAGTATTCTACCGGCCATGCGGTCGGGATGGAACACCTCGAGTGCGTCTAACTTCTCGCCCACGCCGACAAACTTTATCGGTTTACCGGTCGTCATACGCATGCTCAGAGCTGCTCCGCCCCTCGCGTCGCTGTCAAGCTTGGTAAGTATAACACCGGTGAGGCCAATTGTCTCATCAAACCCCTGAGCCGTATTGACCGCGTCCTGCCCTGTCATTGAATCAGCTACAAGCAGCACTTCGGACGGCGTCACAACCGCCTTGATCTGCTTTAACTCGTCCATAAGGGTTTCGTCTATATGCAACCTTCCCGCGGTATCGACAAGCAGCGTGTCGTAACCCTTTATCTTTGCAATACGAAGGGCCTCGGTGCATATTTCTACCGGGTCGGTCCTCGTCTCTACGTCAAAACAGTCTACGTCTACGCTCTTGGCAAGGGTCTGGAGCTGAAGCACGGCAGCAGGCCTTGCAAGGTCGGCAGGGACTATGTAAGGATTCCTGCCTTTTGCCTTGAGCAGTCTTGCAAGCTTTGCCGTAGTGGTCGTCTTACCTGACCCCTGAAGCCCGACAAGCATTAAGGCAGAAGGCCTTCCCTTGAACTCAAGCTCGGCCGCACTTCCGCCAAGCACTTCTGTGAGTTTATTCTGAACGACCTTAACGAACTGCTGCGCCGGCGTGATACTCAAGAGCACCTTTTCGCCAAGGGCCTGTTCCTTAACAGAGGAGATAAACTCCTTTACGACCTTAAAGTTAACGTCGGCCTCAAGCAAGGCAAGCCGAACGTCCTTCAGGGCGCTGTTAACATTGGACTCGGAAAGGGTTCCGTGCCCTTTCAAGTCCTTTATTATACCTCTAAACTTATCGGAAAGACTATCAAACATTTTTCAGTAACATCTCCATGACGCCCGGCCCAGGTTAAAAACCGCCGGACTTAAAGCTTAATATCAGTGCTAAATATAGTACGATAATCGTTAATGTCGCTAATTACACCTGACACAATATATTAACATTATAAAATAAATTCTCTGAGTGTCAAGTCCTTTACCAGGGTTATTTACGCTTGCAGCTTGTTCTACAGCACACGCTACCATGCTGATGATCTTTTCCCCCTGACCATTTCCCTCAAACCTTCACTCCTCCCCCCCCCTCTCTCTACCACTTCAGTTCTCAAGAAACTTTGAAACAGCCCGAAGCCCGTGCCACAGTACATCCTTACCGTGCGGCTCAATAGTAAAAACAGGGTCTTTCGTGTACTGCCTTATCAGGGAGAAAAAAGTATCGAAATCAATATCACCGTCACCCACTGCTAGATGTTCGTCGCGCTTGCCGTGATTATCATGGATATGCACGACCTTTATTTTATCAGAAAGCACGGAGAGCCACTCGTGCATCGTGGCCTCTGAATAAATATTGAGATGCCCTACGTCAAGACACACCCCGAAGTGCGCACTCTCTACCATTTCAGCCAGGGCCTTTAACGGCCCGGGCGTTAGCTCATATATGTTTTCGACCGCTATTACAGTATCAATACTCCGGGCATCTTCAACGGAGCGTCTAAAAACCTTTGCCGAGAGCTCGGCCCAGGCGCTAACGTCCGCGCCGTGTTCTTCTTCATTATAACCGCCGTGAAGCACAATGGAGAGCGGCTTAAGAGAGCTTGCTACTTCAAGTGCCCGGCTGTAGACATTCGCCGTCTTCTCCCTCACCCTCTTATCACTTGAACCGGCGTCTATTCCCAGGAACGGCCCGTGCATGGTGATGGAAAGCCCGCCGCCCGAAAGAGTCTTGTTTATCTCCGTAAGTTCCCAGTCGGTAATACCGCCCATGCAGCCTTCACTTACGTAAACCTCCGGGTTTATCCCCCACTCCACGACGTCATCAAGACTGTCAAGAAGCATGGGGTAGGGAATATGAACTTGAATCCTTTTTTTCACGCCGTTACACTCTTAACTCGTCTCGTTTTCATATACGCATCACTCTGGTTGACTTAAAAAAGCGTGATAATACACAGGAAACAAACACAAAGAAACCTGTTTACATCCTTCTTTCAACCCTGAAGAATCTAATAAAATAACAGAAAAAACGTCTTTTTGTCAAGAAAATTATCAAGAAAAAACGGTTATGGCTCTTTATATGCTCAAACAAACAGGGTCCGGCTTAAAACCCGGAAAAATACGCCGACAAAGCAAATAATGGAATAATTGGCAAATAGTAATTTAAGGTTGGTTTGAGGGATGTCCTTATGGGTTGCATTAGAGGGGTCTTGAGAGAGGCAAGTAGCTTAACTAAACCAACCTCTCCCCCCCTGTTTTCCCAAAAATATCTTGACTTTTAAAACCGTATACAGTATCAATAAGTATATGGAAAAAGTAAAAGTTTTCGACTATCCGGTCGCAAAACCCCAGACACTCAGGGAGCGGATAGTCGAATTCGTAAAGGACTCAATAACAAGCGGTAGGCTTAAACCGGGCGAGAAGGTAGCTGAGCAGGAAATTGCAAAGAGCCTTGGAATCAGTCGAACTCCGATACGTGAGGCCTTCAGGCAGCTTGAATCGGAAGGTTTTATAACAGTCATACCGAGAAAAGGCGCTTTCGTAACCCCTATTACAGCAAAAGATGTTCGTGAGTTTTATGAGATCAAAAGTCTTCTGGAGGGTTACGCGGCTAAAGAGGCCTGCCGGAAGTTTACGGATAAAGACATAAAGAAACTTAAGACCCTGAACGAGCAGATGGCCCGTTGCGTAGAGAAAAAAAGCGGCGACGTCAGGGGTTTTTTGAAGTTGGACAACCAGTTTCATGAAGTATTCATGAGTGCGTGCCATAATGAAAAACTCTGCAAGATGGCCCATCAGATAGTAGAGCAGTTCGGGCGGTTCAGGGCAGCGGCGCTTAGTGTGCCGGGCAGAATGCGCACTTCAATAAAACAGCATAAAGAAATAGTCCAGGCATTTGAAGACCGCGACGCAGGGCTTGCAGAGAGGCTTGTCAGGGAGAACGCGGGGTTGAGCGCGGAAATTCTTATTAAAGAGCTTTTAAAGGAAAGTAGCTGATAAATTATGCCTACAAGACTTATAGATACTCCCGAGGCGGCTGCGCGCCTTGCAAGGACCATAGTTTCCGACATTGCCCTCTATAACCAGGACAAGATACTCGACGGCATCAAGAACGATAATATCTTCGACGTACTTGCAGGTGAATTACAGGAAGGCGAACAGCTATATGAAAGCAGGGTCAACCCCGACCTTGCCAACAGCACTAACTTCTTCAATAAGGCTATCGTGGACATACTCATAAAAAGAAGCGGGGATATAGAGAGCGATATATGGTAACCCCTGCAACTTAAAAAATTCATCAACCATTGCGCGCCGCACCTTGCAACGTCCACGACCTTTTCAAATACAGCAACTCTCATATACATTCTTAAAACAGATAGACACATAAATTCAAAGTTCCCTCGCCCTGGGAAGAGAAACTTTCGACTATTTATTTTATCCTTATGACGGAAAAAACTTTTACCTTTGTAATACCTGAAAACGATCCGGCTACAAGGCTTGACGTATTTCTCGCCGCACGCTTGCCCGAAGTAAGCAGGACAACAGTAAAACGACTTATTAAAGAAGGCCTCATACTCGTAGACAACTCAGCTGCAAAAGCAAATCACAGGGTCAGGCCCGGTGAAAACGTGCTCGTCCGCATCCCTGCTCCCCCTGCCCTTCAGGCCGTTGCCGAGCCCATATTTATTGATATAATACACGAAGATGATGATATACTAATAGTTAACAAGCAACAGGGGCTTACTGTACACCCGGCCCCGGGGAGTTATGGGGGAACACTTGTAAACGCACTTTTAGCCCACACGGACTCACTCTCCAACATCGGCGGACCATTTCGCCCTGGTATCGTACACCGCCTTGACAAAGACACCTCGGGCGTTATATGCGTCGCAAAAACAAACAAAGCGCACCGCCACCTGACAGAGCAGTTTAAGGAACATACGACCGAGAGACACTACCACGCCCTTGTGTGGGGCCGCGTAAAAGATAAAAACGGCAGGATTGAGCTGGCAATCGGCCGGGACTTGAGGGACAGGAAGAAGATCTCCGCCCGAACAGGCAAGGCCCGTCATGCCGCAACCAATTACTCGGTAATCAAACGATTTGACGGGCCGTTCACGCTCCTTGACGTATCGCCTGAGACAGGGCGCACGCACCAGATAAGGGTGCACCTTACGTCAATAAAACATCCAATAGTAGGCGACGCGGTGTACGGCAAGAGAACCACTCCTCCAATACTGCCGGGAGAGGTTAAAAAGGCGATAAAACTCTTGAAAGGTCAAACGCTCCATGCTTTCTCACTTGGTTTTATTCATCCGGGAACAGGAGAAAAAGTAGAGTTTAAAGGCCCGTACCCGGCCGAGATGGACAATTTATTAACGGCGCTTTCACCATGCTCTTAGAAAAAAACGATATAACATACGGTAACTCAGAGACGTTTTCAACAAAAACAGACCTGCTCACTCACGCCTTTCAAGGCCGCCTGGGCGGAGTGAGCTTGCCCCCGTACGACTCACTAAACTCAAGTTACCGCACGGGAGACGACCCGGAAGCGGTTGAAAAGAATCTGGAGTTATCATCCAAGACCTTTGGTTTCCGGAAAACAAACCTGCTTACCGTTAACCAGGTGCATTCAGGTAGAGTCATTTCGGTTGAAAGTCCGGGTAAAGACTACTCAAACATACAGGCCGACGCCATCATAACAAAACAGGAATGGACGCCGATTGCCATCCTGACCGCGGACTGCGTGCCGATACTGCTTTTCGACAGGGCGACAAGAGCAGTGGGGGCCGTGCACGCCGGTTGGAAAGGTACGGTAAAAGGGATTGCTTCGGCAACCGTGCAGGCCATGAAAAAAAAGTACGGCTCAGACCCTGCCCGGATCATGGCGGCCATTGGCCCTGCAATAGGGCCGTGCTGTTACGAGGTCTCAACCGACGTATCAGATGCGTTCAAGGACAAGTTCGGTTCACACAGCGGCATTTCTAATAAAGACAGAAATACCTGTTCTATAGATCTAAAAACAGCAAACAAAGTAGAGCTTCAAGAGGCGGGCCTGAAGGCAGAAAACATCGATATTCTTAAGCAGTGCACGTCCTGCAATAATGAAATATTTTTTTCCTATAGAAAAGACAACAAAGAGACAGGCAGACAGCTCTCCTTTATCATGTTAAAAGGACCCACCCCATGTTAATAGGACTTACAGGCGGAGTCGGCTCAGGGAAAAGCATGGTTGCTCACGAATTTGAAAGGCTCGGAGCAATCATCATCGACGCTGACTTGATAGCAAGGGAGGTGACGGTAAAGGACACACCTGTTTACAGCGCCCTTGTAGAAGAGTTCGGAGAAAAGATCCTTAACCATGAGGACTTAAGCATAGACCGCAGAGCACTTGGCCGGGAGGTGTTCTCAAATATTAACAAGCTCCAGAGGTTAAACGATATAACACATCCCGAGATAAGACGCCTCATTATGGAACGGATTGAAAAATTCAAACAAGAACAACCGTCGTCCATAATTATCGTAAGCGTCCCGCTGCTCTACGAAACGTCCCTGAACGAAAGCATGGACAAGGTCATAGTGGTCAACGCTGCCCGATACCAGCAAATAGAACGGATAAAAAAAAGAGACGACTTAAGTGAGTACGAAGCAAGAGACAGGGTTGACGCCCAGATGCCTCTTAAAGAGAAAGTCGCGCTTGCCGACATAGTAATACAGAACAAGAGCGACTTGGAGGATACGCTCATTGAAGCAAGAAATGTTTTCCAGAAACTTCAGCACCTACGGTGACACCTCAAGGTGGGCAGATACATTAACTAACAAATGTGGTTACGGAACTAAACATTCCCAATTAACGATTGCGTAATTCGGGTTTGAAGCACCTGCGGGGAGCAGATCCACTAATTAACACATGTGGTTACGGAACTAAAAGTTCACAAATAACTATTGCGTAATTCGGGTTTGCAGCACCTCAAGGTGGGCAGATTTAGA
>CBDUXY010000142.1:0-7801 GCA_965371305.1 uncultured bacterium | reverse complement strand
CCGCATAGCGGGTTTAATGCCCCACAACTTGGCCTAGATGCTTTTACCGGCGTATTTCCTTTTTGATGCCCCGCAGCCAGACTCAAGTTAAGATTGACCCGCATAGCGGGTTTAATGCCCCACAACTTGGCCTAGATGCTTTTACCGGCGTATCCCCTTTTTGATACCTCGCAGCTTGCTCAGGCTTCTGGCGATTTTATACTCCATACTACCGTGAAATTGCAAGAGAAAGATACAACCAGAACTCTTTATTTCCCTTTGCCCCTTTTATGGGAGAGTCGGTAACGCCGAGCACTTCATAACCGGCGTCTTCGGAAAACGCCTCTAAATCTTCCATGACCGCCCTGTGTTTTGCCGGGTCTTTCACTATGCCGCCTTTTCCTACCTGCCCCTTGCCGACCTCAAACTGGGGTTTTACAAGGGCTACTACCCTACCTCTTATGCTACCGCTGCCGCTGTCAAGGCCGCTGTCGCCCTGATCTAAAAAAACCTTAAGCACTGGCAGAACTTTTTTTAGAGAGATAAAAGATACGTCGATCACGGCCATATCCACCGGCTCTCCGACCTCTTCTTGCTTAAGATACCTGATGTTACGGCCCTCAAGCAGATGCACCCGGTCGTCCGTTCTTAGCTTATAATCGATCAGCCCGCGCCCGACGTCTATGGCATGCACCTTCTTTGCACCTCTTTGTAAGAGGCAATCGGTAAAACCTCCGGTAGAAGACCCGACGTCCATCATTATTAAACCTGTAACGTCAATTTCAAAATCGTCCAAGGCGCCCTGAAGCTTAAGCCCTCCGCGCCCGACAAAAGGCATGTCCTCTTTTACCGTTATATCCGCGTCACTTGGCACACTCGTGCCGGCCTTGACGATTAATATACCCCCTGACATCACCTTCCGAGCCATTATAAGGGCCTGCGCCCTTTGTCTGGTGCTAACCAGGCCCTTTTCAACAAGCAACACGTCTATACGTTTTTTTGTAGACTTGGAACTTGACTTCTCTATTTCGCTCCCCTGCGCACCATTATCTATCTTTTTCTTTTTCACGGGAGCATCACTTACGACACTGCAATGTTAGCAGCCTTCCCTGTTTCGCCGGACTCAAACAAATCCCTCACGGCTTTTTCTATCCCGGTTGCGGTCAGGCCAAGCTCACTCCTTAACTCCGCCTGCGTACCGTGCTCTATGAACCTGTCAGGAATTCCAAGACGTTTTACAATACATGCGCCACCAAGCCCTGAGTCGCTTATAAGCTCAAGCACCGCACTTCCGAACCCGCCCTGAAGAGCGTTCTCCTCGACCGTAAGCACTTTACCTGTTGCCCCAGCAAGCTTTAATATACACTCTTCGTCAAGCGGCTTTACGAACCGGGCATTTATAACGCCTGCGTTTATGCCTGATTTTTCAAGCATCAGGGCTGCCTCAAGTGCCGGGTAAACCATAACGCCAATAGCTATGATCGTCACGTCCGGGCCCTCTCTTAAAACTTCGGCCTGCCCCTTTGGTATGTCGCTTACCTCCCCTTCAAGCCCACTGCCAGGGCACGTCCCGCGCGGGTATCTGATGGCAACGGGACATTTATATGAAAGTGCGGAAAAGAACATGTCACGCAACTCTACTTCGTCTTTCGGCGCGGCAACAACCATGTTCGGCAGGTGCCTGAGGTACGACAGGTCGAACACACCGTGGTGCGTCGGTCCGTCCGCCCCGACAAGCCCGCCCCTATCAAGGGCAATAATCACAGACAGGTTCTCTAAGCACACGTCGTGGAAAAGCTGGTCGTACGCCCTTTGCATGAACGTCGAATATATAGCCGTCACAGGGATAAAACCCTGCTTTGCAATGCCTGCCGCAAAAGTTATGGCGTGCTGCTCGGCAATACCCACGTCAAAAAACCGCTCAGGAAAACGCTTTGCAAACTCGGAAAGCCCAGTACCCTCGGGCATGGCAGCCGTAATGGCAACGACGTTTTCATGCTGCTCGGCCATCTCAAGCAGAGTCGAACTGAATACCCCTGTATAGGTAAGTTTTGTTGATTTCTTCGTTTCCCCTGTAAGTTCGTCAAACGGCCCTATGCCGTGAAACTTCGACGGGTTGCTCTCGGCAGGGGCGTAACCCTTACCCTTTTTAGTCATCACATGGAGCAGCACAGGCCCTTTTACTGCCTTTGTCTCTTCAAGCTTCTCTATGAGTTTAGCCGCGTCGTGCCCGTCTATCGGCCCTACATAGTGGAAACCAAGGCCTTCAAAAAGCATGCCCGGCGTAAAAAACGTAATAAGCGAATCCTCGGCCCTTTTTACAATCCTTGAAAGCCTGCTGCCAACGCCAGGGATGGAGTGGACAAAACCCTCAAAATCGTTCTTGAACTTTGTTGCAAAGCTGCCGGTAATTTTTCTGCTCAGGAATGAAGACAAGGCCCCGACGTTTTTTGATATGCTCATTTCGTTGTCGTTTAAGATAACAACTATATCCGTGTCAAGGTGTCCTGCCTGGTTAAGCCCCTCAAAGGCAAGACCGGCTGTCATGGAACCGTCGCCAATAACACTGACTACCCTGTAATCGTCGCCTTGAAGATCCCTTGCTACCGCCATGCCAAGACCGACGGAAATGCTGGTTGCGGCATGTCCCGCAATCACCGTATCGTAGGGGCTCTCAGACGGTTTTGGAAAGCCGCTTACCCCGTGGTATTGCCTGAGGGTTGAGAACTCATCACGCCTGCCTGTGAGCAGCTTGTGCGCGTAGGCCTGATGCCCGACGTCCCATATGATCTTGTCTTTTGGAGTATCAAGGGCGTAGTGGAGCGCCATGGTGAGTTCAACCGCGCCAAGACTTGAGGCCAAATGCCCGCCTGTCTTAGAAACGGTAGAAACTATAAAATCCCTTAATTCACTGCCAAGCCCGCTTAACTCTTCGACAGTGAGTTTTTTCAGATCAAGTGGACTCTCTATGTTTTCAAGTATGCTCATGTATTTTTTTTGTTAAATCCCTGAAACCTGGTTTGATTCTTTTTATTACCTTGTCTCTTTGTATTAAGACACTGCTTGCAACAGAATAGTTTATTCCCGCAAGGCGGGCCTGATGCCGCGTAACCTGGTTCATCATATTCTTCTATAACATAGTGTCTTTACAGAAGACACTGCTTGGAACAGGATGTCTGGTTCCCGCACTAACGCGCAAGGCCGCCAGTCCCTTAGTTTTTCCTCTTTACAACAAAGGCGGCAATCGCACGCAGCGGGTCCGCCTTTTCGTCGAATTCACTAAGAGCGGTTGTTGCCGTTTCAATTAGGCTCGTCGCCATACGCCTGGACTCCGAAAGCCCCACAAGGGACGGGTAAGTCGCCTTACTATGTTTCAGATCGGACCCGGCAGGTTTGCCAAGCTCCTCGTCGGTCCCTTCTATGTCGAGGATATCGTCGGCTATCTGAAAAGCCAGGCCGATTGCTTCTGCGTAAGTCGTAAGGCTCTTAAGCTCTGCCTCTGTGGCCCCTGCAAGTACGGCCCCGCTCCTCACGGCCGAAACTATAAGGGCGCCGGTTTTTCTGATATGTATATTTTCAAGCAGGGCAAAAGGGATCTCAGTTCTTTCACTCTCTATGTCCATGATCTGCCCGCCGATCATTCCGGCATAACCCGCCCCGCGCGTTAACTCCTTAATTACGCGAAGCAGTTTTTCGCTTTCTGTCGGACTCGCCGCGACAAGCTCAAAAGCAATAGTGAGCAAGGCGTCTCCTGCAAGCACTGCCGTTGCCTCTGTAAACGCCTTATGGCAAGTCGCCCTGCCGCGCCTCAGATCGTCGTCGTCCATTGCAGGCAGGTCGTCGTGTATGAGTGAATAAGTATGCACGCACTCAAAGGCGCAGGCCGCGAGCATGGCCGCGCCTGTATTTGCGGACGCAGCCGCGTCCGAGTCCTCAGCTCCACCGCCTGCGGCCTCGAAAGCAGCGAGTACCAGTACCGGACGAAGCCTCTTGCCCCCTGCAAACACGCTGTAGCGCATTGCCGCGTGAAGGTTTTTTCCGTACCCGTCCTGCTCAGGCAAAACCCTCTCAAGGGCGGTGTTTACAAGCCCCGCCTTCGCAGCCATATATTTTTGTAAATCAAACTCTGCCATATATCAAATACACATCCAACAGTACAAGCCTGAGATTAAAATCATCCATATATTATAAATCAATCGACATTGTCTTTTTTTTTAGACAACACTAAATTTTATCAAAAACAAGGGGTAATTACAAGAACGCTGTCGTTGTTGGAAAAACCCGTTCATACTTCGACTAAGCTCAGTACGAACGGGTTTTTTCATCTACACCGGGTACAAATGGATTCCATGCAATTAATGGAATGGGGATCTTTTTATCTTGTCATTTCGATGTTTCGGTGCAACCGTGACCTGAGCTTTCCCGAAGGGCCGCGCCGAAACCACTGACCCTCCCCTCAAGGGGAGGGTCAGAACATCTGGATTCCAGCGTTCGCAAGAATGACAAACAAAAAAACAAAAAAAAAGCCCTCCCCTCTCCCAACTCCTGCGGGGGGCAGAGAGAAGAGAGACGAGGAAGGCAAATAGGCAGTTGTATGATATGGTTACTACTTTTTTTAAACCTTAAAAAAAATAATCAGACCCAGCCCTGCGGGGAAAATCCACAAAACCACGCAACATTAACACAGCAATGCGCAACACCGACATTTAAGAACGCGCAAACTCCTGCGCTACGCAATGCCCTGAGAACTCAACGCCCGCCTTAGTCGGCCTGCTTTCTAAGAAAAGTCGGGGTGTCGTACACGTCCTCCTCGCTTGAATCAAACCCGCCGAGTTTCGAGGCCCGGTCTATATCGGTGCGCCCGATCTCCTTTGACCTTTCAACCTCGTTTACAACCGGTTTAGGAGCAGGTACGGCCGTTTCAATATTATCCATAATCATGGCCGGGGCGATGTTTGTTTTGTACACCCTTTTGTCAGCTACCTGGCCAAAGCCGGTCGCTATGACCGTTACCCGCACTTCATCACCCATTGTCTCGTCAATAACAGCGCCGATTATAATGTTCACGTCCTGATGGGCCTCATCATGAATAAGGGTTGATGCCTCGTTCATGTCGTTAAGGGTCAGGTCTGAGGAGCCTGTTACGTTTATAAGCACGCCCCTTGCGCCGTTAATCGAGATGTCTTCGAGAAGAGGGCTCGAAATGGCCATGCGCGCAGCCTCAAGCCCGCGTGATTCACCCCTGGCAACGCCGCTGCCCATAAGGGCCTGGCCCATCTCTCCCATAATTGTCCTGATATCGGCAAAGTCAACGTTAACAAGCCCTGGTACTGTAATAACGTCGCTTATGCCCTTTACCGCCTGAAAAAGCACCTCGTCCGCCTTTCTAAAGGCCTCGGTAAGGGACGTGTTTCTGCTTGCAACCGAAAGCAGCCTCTGGTTTGGAATGGTAATAACCGTATCGACCATTTGCTTAAGTTTCCTGAGCCCTTCGTCAGCGACCTTTGCCTTGCGTCCACCCTCGAACAAAAACGGCTTCGTCACAACGGCAACGACCAGCGCCCCGCACTCCCTTGCTATCTCGGCAACGACCGGAGCCGCTCCCGTGCCCGTGCCCCCTCCCATGCCGGCGGTTATAAACACCATGTCGGCGTTAGTGCACACCTCCTTAAGCCTCTCACGGCTTTCATTGGCGCTTGCCTCTCCGATCTCGGGATTTGCCCCGGCCCCCAGGCCCTTTGTAAGCTCGGAACCAAGCTGCACCTTTACGTCGGCCATTGACGATTGCAACGCCTGGCTATCCGTGTTAGCCGCTAAAAACTCAACTCCTTCAAGACCAGAAGTTATCATCGTATCGACGGCATTGCCCCCGCACCCGCCGACACCGATAACCTTAATACTCGCGTTCCTGTTAAAATTCTCCACCATATCAAAAACCATTGCCTACCTCCTTTTTACCTCTGTTTAGGTTCACTGCCCTGCCCAACCTGACCGCCCTTATCCACCTGACGACTGCCATCTATATTTCATGCAAATAAATTTTGCGCCTTTTTAAAAATATTAATAAAGTTTTAGAAAAATTCTCCCATCCAGCCCTTCATCCTGCTAAGGAGCTTGTGGAACTGATTTTTCCCTCCCCTTTCAAACTGAGTGACCGTGGCGTGTTTTGCCCCGTACTTCACAAGCCCGACACAGGTCGAGTACATGGGGTTTTCCACCACGTCCACAAGACCTATGATGTTCGTTGGAATGCCGATCCTCACGGGCAGATTAAACACCTGCTCCGCAAGTAAGGCAACGCCCGGCATGGACGCCGTACCACCGGTTATTACAACGCCCGAGGACACAAGCCCGTCGTAACCTGACTTGATAATCTCGCGCCTTATCAGTTCAAGCAGCTCTTCAACCCTTGGCTCTATTATCTCGCAAAGCAGCTGCCTTGAGACCGTCCTTGGCTTGTGCCCGCCAACAGCCGGCACGTCAATGTTTTCCCCCTCTTCAACCATGGAGGCAAGGGAGCACCCGTGTTTCCTCTTAATCCTCTCGGCCTCCGACGTAGGCGTCCTTAGCCCGACCGCTATGTCGCCTGTTACCTGGTTGCCGCCAAGGGCTATGACGGTCGTATATTTTATCGTGCCGCCCTGGAACACGGCTATGTCGGTCGTGCCGCCGCCAATGTCGATTAGCGCAACCCCGAGTTCCATTTCATCCGCGCTTAGAACCGCCTCACTGCTTGCTATTTGCTGCAGGGCGATGTCGGCAACGTCAAGACCCGCCTTGTTCGCACACTTTACAACGTTCTGCGCCGAGGTGACCGCAGCCGTAACTATATGTACTTTCACCTCAAGCCTTATACCGTTCATGCCAAGAGGCTCCTGGATCCCCCCCTGGTCGTCTATAATATACTCCTGCGGAATTACGTGTATTACCTCACGATCCGGCGGGATGGCAACGGCCTGGGCAGCCTCGATAACACGGTCCACGTCGGCCTGGCTTATCTCGCCCTCTTTCACCGCAATAACACCGTGACTGTTAAAGGCCCTTATATGGCCTCCTGAAATGCCCGAGTAAACCCTGTTTATCTCACACCCGGCCATGAGTTCCGCCTCTTCAACGGCCTTTTTTATGGAGTCAACAGTGCTCTCGATATTAATGACAACTCCCTTCCTAAGGCCCTTTGAAGGGTGTGAGCCTATACCGATTATCTCAAGACCGTCTTTTGTTTCTTCGCCAACTATTACGCATACCTTGGTAGTGCCGACATCAAGACCTACAATCAAATTATCTCTTTTTGCCATATAACCGACTCCCTTCTATCCCGCATGGCGGGTTTAATTCCCTACCCCTTCCCACTGGGTTTTTCCAACATATTTCCTTTTGATACGCCCGTTACTTTTAGCAACTCTGTTAGGCCCGCTTGGCGGGTTTAAT
Source organism: uncultured bacterium (assembly GCA_965371305.1). Taxonomy (GTDB): domain Bacteria; phylum Desulfobacterota; class GWC2-55-46; order GWC2-55-46; family DRQE01; genus CBDUXY01. Next base: position 391 of record CBDUXY010000142.1, on the reverse strand, counting down.
TCCCTACAGGCGCTGCTTATTTCCTATGTGGCGGTAAACCTGACAACTACGCCGCGCCCGTCATTAAGGTCCACGTTCTCAACTCCCCTCAAATCCCCGCCCCTTGCCTCTAAAACCCGTTGCAAGTTTGCAATTTTCTCTCTAAATCCGTCCTTGCCAAGCTCAAACTTTATACCTGAATCAAGCGTAATAACGGTAAAACCGTACTGATGGTCATAATTTATCTCCGAGATGTTATCTGTCCCGAGTGTCGAGTCAATACCAAGCTCAGCCATAAGTGGCAGAAGCTTTGGCTTCATCACAAACCGCCAGTCCTCACCAAACGCCTCAAGGCCGGGAATTACCGGCAAGTCAAGAGTACCTTCACTCTCAAGCAGCCCGTCCGAAGGCG
>CBDUXY010000141.1:0-7806 GCA_965371305.1 uncultured bacterium | reverse complement strand
AGGGACCTTAAAGAGGCAGCGTCACAGAGCCGGCACTGCAACTCGTAACCAAGGGCAATTGCAGCAATAAGCTCCTTGCCCCCGCGCGCCTGACTCTCGCCTACGGCAATGGCTGCCGGTATGTTATCGCTTGGATGTGCCGGTTCTTTGGAAAGGTAGGTATCGTTATAATCAAGGTAACGGACAAGAATTCCGTTTGTAAAGGCTGCCATGTCGGGAGAGACCTTTAGAGGCAGGCCGAGTACGGTTGAGCCCGATAGGCTTGGGGCCGTCTTTGCAACCTCCCTTGAAGCAACCCCGGGGGTGCTCCAAAACGCACCGAGCGCACACCCGAGTGAATCCAGCATCCTTCTTTTCACTTCATGAATGACAGAGGCATTAAGATCGTCAAAACTAAGGCCTACTGCATACTCCGACAGTCTTCTGGACATCGTCTTCATACGGGAACCTCCTTATATAACTTTACTTTACACCGGCGAATCTGTCAATAGCCTGGCGACTGCAGTGATGAAATTCTGTTTATATAAATTAAAGAAATACAACCATAAAAAAAGCTAAAACCTTTTTTCACACAAAAGGCGTTATGCTGTTTTGAGTTGCATTTTTTCTATTACTAATATAACCTGAAAAGTATGGACATTATCGTTTGCCTAAAAAGAGTGCCGGACACAGGCGTACAAATAGAGCTTGACGGACTCAAGATAAAACAAGACCGGCTGCCCTGGGTCATGAACCCGTACGATGAATTCGCCCTTGAAGAAGCAATAAAAATTAAAGAGGACCAGGGCGCAACCGTTACCGTGCTTACGGTAGATAACAGCGACGGCGCAAGCGAAGTACTTAAAAAAGCCGTGGCAATGGGCGCTGACCAGGCCGTTTGCATAAAAGGCAGTATAGCTGCCGTAGCCGACACGGACGACCCGGACGGTTTGACGGTAGCAAGACTTCTTGCGGCGGCCATTAAACAAAAACCGTTTGACCTGATACTTTGCGGCAAGCAGGGCACGGATCTTGACCGCGGCATGATAGGCGCGGCCGTTGCCGCACTTCTTGATATTCCAGTCGTGTCCGCAATCAAAAAACTCGAATTAAAAGACAATAAAAGCGCCAGTGCAGAGCGCGAGGTGGAAGGCGGGCTTGAAGTAATGGAGGTAACATTACCTGCCCTGTTCACCGCTCAGAAGGGGCTTAACGAGCCGCGCTACCCATCCCTGCCAGGCATAATGAAGGCAAAAAAACACGAAATAATATATATAGACCCGGCAACGCTTGATGTTGCTGTTGCCGGGGGCGCCTTCAAACGACAATCGCTGGCGCATCCGAAAATTGAACGAAAGAATATCAAGATCGAAGGCGAGGCGACGCAGAGTGCAAGCGCGCTTGCAAAAGCTCTGAAAGAGGAGGTAAAGGTAATTTGATCTGGGTGGTTGCAGAACTAAGAGAAGGGGAGTTAAAACCCGTTACGCTTGAGGCAATAAGTGCAGCAAGGCTTATTGCCGCTACGTCAAGCGAGGTGGCAGTCGTAGTTCCGGGCGGCGACGCAGAGTCTTTAGCCGCCCTTACAGAAAATCTTACGAAAAAAGCCGACCACGTCTACCTGCTCTCTCACCCGGAACTTGCCTCATACACAGGACGCGCCTTTACGAAAGCCCTGGTAGAATTTTTTGGAGACAAGGAAGTCACATCGGTGGTTATGCCGGGAAGTTCTCGCGGGCGGGAACTAGGGGCACTACTTTCGGCCTCGCTTACCTTACCCTACGCCGCAAACATAACTGCTATTGAAACACAAGGTAACGAAACACAATTGACCCACCCGCTTTACGGCGGCAAGGTAATCGAAGAGATTTCCATTAAAGGCCGGTTCGTTATCTCTCTTACGCCAAAGGCCTTTGACCTTGCCGTGGACCTGGATACGCAATGCACGGCTGAACCAGTTGCAACTACCATAGAAAACGACCTGGGCATTGTGGCAAAAGAACTCATTAAGGCCGCCGGGACCGTGGACATAACCGAGGCCGACATAGTCGTCTCGGGCGGCAGGGGCGTTGGAGGGCCGGATGGTTTTGACACTATTGCCTCCCTTGCCCAGGCGCTCGGAGGTGTAGTCGGAGCATCAAGGGCAGCGGTCGACGAGGGGTGGATATCGCACACCTCCCAGGTCGGCCAAACAGGACGGGTCGTAACGCCGAAACTCTACGTTGCATGCGGCATATCAGGCGCGCCTCAGCACCTTGTCGGCATGAGGACGTCAAAGACCATAGTCGTAATTAATAAAGACCCTGACGCGCCTATTTTTTCCATCGCGGATTACGGAGTCGTCGGCGACCTGTTCGAGGTAATACCGGCGCTTGTGAAGGAGATAGAAAGGCTTAAAGGTTAAAGTAAAAAAATTCGGTAATTTTTATCTAACTAATAAACCAACAACCCTGCTAACTCAAAACATGGACGAAAGATTTGATTGTATAATAGTCGGAGCCGGCCCATCCGGCATTGCCGCGGCTTACTCTCTTGCTAATGCCGGGCTTAATGTCGTTGTTCTTGAAAGGGGCACCAAACCCGGTGCTAAAAATATGTTCGGCGGGATTCTATACACAAATATACTTAAACAACTCATTCCTACATTTATTGCCGACGGCGCGCCGGTGGAACGACATCTGGTCCGGAGACGCTTCTCCCTGCTTTCCGAAAGGTCCGAACTTGCCGTAGACCTTAACTTCGATAAGTTCAAGACCCCTCCTTACAACAACAGTTTCACAGTACTTCGCTCAAGGTTCGACCCCTGGTTCGCGGACCAGGCCGAGGCCGCAGGGGCGATAATTATAACCGACGCGGTTGTTGACGACTTCCTGTATAAAGACGACAAAATAGACGGCGTTAAAGTCCGGCTTGAGGGGGGTGAGATATACGGCGACGTTGTTATATGCGCCGAAGGCGTAAACTCGCTGCTTGCGGAAAAAGCAGGTCTTAAGAAAAAACCCGAGCCCAAATATACCGTATCGGTCGCAAAAGAAGTAATACACCTTCCGTCGGAGGTAATCGACGAGAGGTTCGGCATGGAAGACAATCAAGGGGCGGCGTTTGAGTTTTTTGGCCGCGCCGCATCAGGGGCTATCGGGTCGGGCTTTATATACACGGACAAGGAACACCTTTCAGTCGGCATCGGCACGCCCGTGTCGGAACTCGTAAGCAAAGACCTTAACACAAACGACTTGCTCGAAGCCTTCAAGGCTCATCCGTGCGTCAGGAATTATCTCCGGGGCGGCAAGACCGTTGAATATTCAGCCCACATGATTCCTGAAGGCGGGTACAATAAGCTCGGTGAACTCGTGGCGGACGGACTAATCCTTGTCGGGGACTCGGCAGGGTTCCTGAACCCCTCGCTTTACAAAGAAGGCACTAATAATGCCATGGCCTCAGGCGTGTTTGCAGCCGAGACCGTTCTGGAAGCAAGGGAGGCAGGAGACTTTACAAAAAAAGGTTTGTCAGGATACAGGAAGAGACTTGAAGAGAGCTTTGTACTTAAAGACCTGAAGCGTTATAAAGACGTCCCGGACATTTTGCATTCACACAGCGACCTTTTCGACGACTACCCGGACGCGCTCCTTACCATGCTGCGCGACCACTTTACTATCTCGGAGAAAAGCAAAGAAGAGATACACAAAGACATGATCAAAGACTTTAAGGGCAAGGTCGGGGTCTGGAAGGCATTGCTCGACATGTACGGACTCAGGAAATTATTTTCATAACACGGAGAAACATATGCCGGAAGAGATACCGGAAGAAAAAAATAACAGACTTAAACCACTCGAAATAAAGACCCTCGCGGAAAAACTGTTTCTGGTGAACTTTAAGCCCGCCGAAAAAACGCACCTTATCGTTGACCAGGAGGTGTGCAAGGACTGCAGCAAGCGGGTGTGCCTCAAGGTATGTCCTGCGAACGTATACACATGGGAGGATGAAGGAGACGAGATATGCGTGTCTTTTGAGGGTTGCCTTGAGTGCGGCACATGCCGCATCTCGTGCAGCGAAGAAGCCCTTACCTGGCTTAACCCGGACGGAGGGTTCGGAGTCAGTTATCAATACGGCTGAGGGCTCCTGGTTTGGCTGAGGGCTCCAGGTCAGGCTAAGGGCGCTGGCGCTCGAATCAATAAAATACAACTTTCAACTCTTCTGATTTTCTACCTTACCACGTGGCATTATAAAGCCCGAACACAAGGAGTTATGCAATGGACTTCGACCTTAACGAAGAACAGACAATGATAAAAAAAATGGCGCGTAAATTCGCCGACGAAGAGATCGTGCCGACGGCGCGCGAGAACGACGTTCAAGAGCGCTTTCCCATGGACGTCATAAAAAAAATGGGCCCCCTCGGACTGCTCGGCGGGCCAGTGCCGACAGAATACGGAGGGGCCGGGCTTGACTACATAAGCGACGCCATAATATTCGAGGAAGTGGGCCGGGCCTGCTCGTCCCTGAGAACGACCCTTTCCGTACAGGTCTCTCTTACAGAACTTCCGATATTACAGTGGGGCACTGAGGATCAGAAACAAAAATATCTGCCCCCGCTTTGCAAAGGTGAAATGATGGGCGCTTTTGCCCTTACCGAGCCATGCGCCGGAAGCAACCCGGCAGGCATCAAAACAACCGCAAGAAGGTCGGACGGTGGGTACGTGCTTAACGGTTCAAAGACGTGGATTTCCAACGCCGGCATAGCGGACGTAACGATTGTATTTGCAAAGACCAATCCGGATAAAGGCAGCAAAGGCATTACCGCCTTTATAGTGGACAAAGGTACGCCCGGCCTAACGACCAAAGACATCAAAGGCAAGCTTGGCCTCAGGGCGTCGAACACGGCCGAGGTCTTTCTGGAGGACTGCGAGGTATCGACAGACGCAATGCTTGGAACCATTGGCGCGGGTTTTAAGGTCGCACTGTCCGCCCTTGATAACGGCCGCTACGGTGTTGCCTCCGGGTGCGTCGGCATTATCGAAGGCTGCGTTGAGGCATGTGTGAAATACGCGAAAGAACGCAAACAGTTTGATAAACCTATTGCCGCTTTTCAATTGGTGCAGGACATGATTGCTCGGATGGTGGTTGACCGGGACGCGGCACGCGCCCTTGTGTACCGGGCAGGTTGTTTAAAAAATAAAGGGGTAAACAACACGCTTGAGACTTCCATTGCCAAATATTTTGCGAGCGAGGCCGCGATGCGAGCTGCTGTAGACGCGGTACAGGTGCACGGCGGGTACGGGTACTCGAACGAATACCCGGTAGAGCGTTACATGCGCGACGCCAAAGTAGCAACCATCTACGAGGGCACCTCCCAGATACAGAAACTCATAATCGGTAAACACGTTCTCGGGGTAAAGGCGTTTAGTTGATATCATTCTATAATGGAACATTAGTTGCTACTTAATCTAATTATGAAGTTTAAGGGAGTTAGTTGTGGAGCACGGCATGGACGATAAGAAATTAGCATGGCAAAAGTTTTTATTAATATCATTCACATATATCATAACTAGCCTTTTCTTGAAAATTGGACATGGGCTCTTATTTTCCATTATTGACCCTGCAAGAAACACTCCTATTGTTCAAGAAATATCTATATATCATTTAATTATATTTTTGTATCCGTTAATGGTATCCAGTTTGTGGAAGGTTCAGAGAACCGAAGTGCTTATGATGCTTTCTGGGGAAATTTTAGTACTGTCTGGACTGTACTACAACGTATATCTCACTAAGATTTTGTTATTTGTTATTGAAGCAGGTGGGGTGACATTAATTTTAATAGGTATGATTAGGTTCGTTCTGTTTGTAATCAGCAAAAGGTCTGATCAGTTTATAATTGACAATTACAATAAGTATAGTAAAAAGAAAAATTCGTCTACAAGACAAATAGAGGAAATTAACCAATAGCTTATTATTCTTGATATACTCGCACGTTAGTATGACACATTTTTTTTTACAATCATTCCTGCAAAAGCAGGAATCCAGAAAAACCACTTGATTGATCAAAACTTAAATATACCAGTCCATGAAAAAGACCTTACGACTTATACTTGCTTTGTTCCTGTTCATTACTGTCTTCAGCACTAATGCCTTTGCCACGGGGATGGAAACTAAAGTCTCAAAAAAACAGCAGGAACAAGCCACCAGTAAAACAAACGCAAGCACAACACCAGAAGACACAACTGAACTGAACACAGCTGGAAACGGGAATGGCGAGCAGCGCATGCAGCTTGTAGAGCATCTTATGCGCGGGCTTCTTGAGGACGTACTCGTTCGCCCGTTTTCAGGCGTACACAGGATAGGCGCTCTTGTTGGAGACGGTGTCGAGGACACGCTTCGCTTAACCGACCTCTCGGAGTTCGAGGGAAAACCAGTACCGCCTATTTCAAACATCCCCCCAATGAACCTTACGAAGTGGGAGCAGAAACTTGACGAAATCACCGACAGAAAGTCATCATCAACGGGCACGCTCAGGTATCTTGTCGGAGGTAAGGAATTTTTTCCGCGCCTGATTCACATGATGGCGATGGCAGAGAAGTCAATCGACATGCGCACCTATATATTCGACAACGACGACTACGCCATAAAGGTCGCGGACATCCTGCGCATGCGCTCCAAAGACGCAAAGGTGCGCGTCCTTATGGACGGGCTTGGCACCATCATGGCGACCATGACAGACCCGGCAGAAACTCCGGCAGGCGCAAAGTCCGCCACCTCAATCACCGCTCACCTTAAGAAAAACTCAGAAGTAAAAGTCCGCCAGGCCACAAACCCCTGGTTTGCAGGGGACCACGTAAAGACGACTATCATAGACAACCAGCTTGCCTTTGTCGGGGGCATGAACATCGGGCGCGAGTACCGCTACGAGTGGCACGATCTGATGATGGAAGTAACCGGCCCCGTGGTCTCGGTTATACAACATGAGTTCGACAAGAACTGGGCGCACGCAGGCCGTTACGGAGATTTTGAAAAATTTTTTCAGTGGCTTCGCCCCGCTAAAAAAACAACAAGCGACAGTGGACACCCCCTTCGAGTGCTTTTTACGAAACCAGGGGTATCGGAAATATACGACACCCAGATCGAGGCCATAAAAAGCGCCCGGTCATACATCTATATAGAAAACGCGTATTTTTCGGACGATGCCATACTTTACGAACTCATAAAAGCAAGGCGCCGCGGCGTTGACGTGCGCGTAATAATCCCTGAAAAAGGCAACCACGACGTTATGAACATCAGTAACATACTTGCAGCAAACGCGATGCTGAGAAACGGCATCAGAGTGTTTGTGTACCCCGGCATGAGCCATGTAAAAGCTGCCGTATACGACGGATGGGCATGTATGGGTTCTGCTAACTTCGACCGGATGAGTTTTCGGGTCAATAAAGAACTTAATCTTGCAACGTCCGACAAAGGCGCAGTAGCCGGCCTCATGGAAAAGGTCTTTTTACCTGATTTTGAAAAATCAACCGAACTCACAGAGACGCTCCCTGAGAAGTGGCACGACTTTCTGTCAGAGTTTCTTGCAGACCAGCTCTGAAAAATTTAATCTGTTGCTGTCATTGCAAGCACAGGGCGTTAGAGCCTGGAGCGAAGCAATCTCGTCTTTCTGGTTATTATTCCTGTGAAAGCGGGGATTCAGAAATGCCCCCCCTTTACTAAATCTCTTGCTTGTGATAAAAAATTAACTGCCTCGCAATACGGGATAAAATTACGTCTAAGGAAAAATCAAAAATATGAGTGGAATTGTAAAAGTCGAAAGGGATTTTTTCTGGGGCTGCCGGGTGCTCGTAACAACAC
>CBDUXY010000140.1:0-7820 GCA_965371305.1 uncultured bacterium | reverse complement strand
CTGCGGTAGAGTCAGCTGCGTGAAAAATAAGCTCATGCGTCGTGAGGGCCGTATATGCAATCTCCCCTCTTTTCTTTCCTTCCGGGAAAAATCCCATTGCATTTTCATACTCAAGCGCCGAGTCGCTGTACTTCTTTACGTCAAAAAGGGCTTCGGCCACAAGCAAATTAACGTCCTTATATTCTTTTGTTCCGGGGAAAGAGGCCAGGAAAAGCCGGTATACCTCTATCGCGGTGTTTATTCGTTTTTCTTTTTTCAGAGGTTTTACGGCCTCTTTACCTTTGCGATGGTAGAGGTTCGATAAAGACAACATGGCCTCTTTAAGGACCTTATCAACTTCTTCGGAACGCTCCGGATAGTGCTTCTTATACCAGGCAGTGCCGGGGTTAAAGGCTCTGATCATGTGGAGCTTGGCAGTTGTGGCTTTACCCTTCTTACCAATGGTAACGTAGGTCTCCGCAATACGTCTATAGACGTCCACAAGGCCGGGGGAATCCGGAAAATCAACAATAAGGGAATTATATACCTTTATCGCCCCTTCGTATCTTGCCTCGCTGTTTAAGAGGTCTGCGAATCTGTTGTAAACCGTATGGGCATAGCCGCTTTTTCCCTTGGAACGCATAAAGGCAATTGCCTGAGGTATATCGTTTGTGCGGTTAAGACTCATAACGATACCCGAGAGAGACTCTTGCATAAGCCCCCAGTCCTCTCCCTCTTTATCGCGCCCGTCCCAGTGCATGTCCACAACACTTATAAATGAATCAACGCTCTTACCAAGCTCGTCGATTTTATAATAGACCCAGCCAAGCTTATAGAGTGATTTATCATAGAACTCGGACTTTGGATTCTCAAGCGCCCTCAGATAAGCCTCTTCAGCTCTTGCCATATGTTCACCCACGAAATAGTACTCTGCAAGACGAAAGTTCACCTCGGAGGCGTAAGGGCTTTTCGGATAATCCTTTAAAAGCCCCTCGTATATCCTCATGGACTGTTTCTCCCTCTCCATCTCGCCGTAGGCATAGGCCAGGGAGTAGCGGAAGGCGTCGCCGCCGAACTCGTTTCTATAGCGCTTTTCAAGCAACCGGAAGTACTTTATGAGTATGGTGAAGTCCTTTACCGGCCTTTTCGGTTCCCGCCTGAGTTTACCTTTCCTGTACCGGTCGTACTTGTCCTCGTAGGCCATTATATCGGTCCTGTATATAACCTCTTTTGCGTCAAAGTACCTGTCCGTAAAGGCAAGGATGCTCGTAACAGGGACTTTTTTACCGTGTGTTACAACGCCTTTCATGTAGGTTTCCCACTCGGTTGCGTACTGGCGCCAGTACACGTCCTCAAGTTCGGCAAACGCATGGTCCTTGTCGGTGACGGTTGTGTCATCACCGTCAAAACCCTCTCGCTCTACGCCACCGGGTGCGGCGCACGAACTCAGAACAAGGGTAAGCAAGAGCAGCAAAGCGGTGAGCGCCCACGGCAAGTTGTCCGGCTTGAACCTGATATGTGCAAAACGTGTCATATATATAAAACACGCACCTTTTTAGCTTGTAATACTTTTTAATAAATTAAAAAAATTATCTTATTCTCGCACCACGCAGAGAGACAAGTCCTGCCATAGCATGGAATCTATAATCAGAGAGTTCAACCTTTACCTCTTCAAGCATCTCCTGCATACGTTTATCCATGGAGCGGCTGAGTTCACCCTCGGCATGTATTATCTTTGCGTTCAGGGCAATGGTTCTGCCGTCAAGTTCCTTTAACTTCGTGCGCGCCTCGGATATCCTCTCGTTAAATAACTTTTGAAGGGCCATGGCCCTCTGTTTGAACCTTATCATTTTACCCTGCTTAACGCGGGTCAGGTCGAGTGAGATGCTGCTGAGCACCCGTGTAACATAACCGAGTTCGGACTGGCTTTTATCGTCCATAGCCTCCGGACTTACCATGCTCATGACCGTACACATAAGGAGCGAATCGTAACATTCAAGGGATTCACCGCCCTCGTAAAGTATCAGCCGTATCAGCTTTCTCTCGTCCTTGTTCAACCCCCGTTTCAGGTTAATCTTCCAGAGCTGATATAACTGTTCCTCAGCTCCTCCGAAAAAGTCCAGGTTCTCCTTGCTTATTTTTCTCTTCCTGCCGTACTCGGATTGCCTGTTTAAATTTTTCAGTATCTGCTCGGTAAAACCTGAATCCCTTATAAAGTACTGAAACATATCGTCAAGACTTGACGCCGAGTTATTCACGTATGCCCTGAGTTCGGCCACCTCCTGATTTTTCCCTGAAAGCACGGCCTTTAAAGTCTCCAGCGACTCGTACTCACGCACCATCTCACGCAACTCCGGGTCGTCTTTAACAAGTGCAAAATAATACTCGTCTTCCTTTGCGCCCAACTTCACGTCCGGTGCAATCAAACGGTCTATATAGAGTTTTCTCGCCTTCCTGTTGTTAATCAACTCCTGTACCTCGCCCTGGGCGTTCTTTATCTTTGCAAGCAGTGTGCGGAACTGAAACTTGGCATTACCCGCCTTCTTAAGCTTAATGAGCGAGTATCCGTACATAAGTTCTTTTTCCCAGTTCAGGGACTCGTAATAATCCGTGGATTCGATCTCCGTTATAACCGGCAACGCGTTTTCATAGGACTCAAGCTTCATAAGGCTCCATGCCTTACCAAGAAGGGCACGCCTGTAAAACACGCTCTGCTCCGGTATCTTCATGAACTCAAGCAAGGCCTCATCATACCTTTCCTGTTCAAAAAGCACCTGACCAAGGAGCAGATGGACTCTCTCCTTAAGCTCGCGCCCAAGCATCCGCTCAGCCTTATCCGGCATAACTTCATTAACTAACTGACGCACCTGCTGCGTGAGCTTTTTCTTGAATTCCACACCGCGCTTAACGTACTCGCTCTCCTTAATCATCGCATAGGTTTTAGTCTGTTTTATGGCGGCAAAGGCCTTTGAAGTGATCGCTTCAGGCCGAGGCTCCTTTATGCCCGCCCCCGGCACAGGGGCCGATTTCGGCATATAGAGCAACAGACCTCTTAACTTCTGTTCGGCAAGGACAAGGTCATCTTCACGCACGTCAATCTGGGCCATATTAAGCCTTGAGTACGGATAAAGGCGAGCGCCCTTCTTAACCATATTGAACGAAGCCGTCGCCTTCTCAAGCTTGTTTTGCTCTTCCAGACCAAGCCCCCTTGAGTAGCCTGCAACCGCGCTGATGCGCAGACCCTTGGAAAACATTGCAAGGGTAACGAACTCGTCATTTTGATAAAGGTCTTCGAGCAGCCTTAGCCAGAGTTTTACGGGCAGGCCTTTTTTAGGAATCAGTTTTAACCTTACAGAAGGGTCGAAGCCGGTTGGGTAAAGTCTTCTAAGACTTGACATGCGAAGCAGGGCAAGCAGCTTTTGCCGGGCTGCCGGGGTCAGATTTTCAGATTCAAGCGCGTCTACTATCCGTATGGAAGTGCCTAAGGACTCGCCTGTCATGTATTCATACAGTGCGTTTTGATACTGATACTCGGCCTCGGTCATACGCGTGGCGGCGGGACGGGTGACGTCTGCCGCCATGGCCGTAACCGGAAGACTGACAAACAGGACAAATAGAAAGAAAAATAACGGCCAGCAAGGGCGCAAGATTTTTAGCCCGCCATGTGGGCTAACAAGCTCACCATGTGTGCTAACAAGCTCACCATGTGTGCTTGATTCCCTGCTGCTTGTCAGGAGGAGGTTTACTCCTTTATAATAATTTATTTTGCTACCCCGTCCCTTGCATCGGGGTAGTTCATTGGCCGACAAACTCAAACTCATTAGCTCGCAACTCCACCTGTTTTCCCCGCTTTTTCTCAAGAGAAAGTTCTATAAAATAGCTCTTTGCCGGCCTTACCGTAACAAGCACTACGGCCTCCCCCTTTTGCGCTGGTTTTTCCCCCTCGGCCCAGTAATAAACAACTTTTAATTCATGCACCCCTTCGCTCACCTCACCCCTGTAAAAATCATGACGCCCGCCTGCGTCCATTGCCTCGTTTTCATATGGGCTGTACAGGTGGCTTGAGACGGGTTTTCGCCTGTCGGTCACCTCAAGGGAGATAAGCCTTGCATCTGCCATCTTTGTCTTTACGGTCAGGTGCAGCATCATGCCCGGAAAGCCGTGCACGAACTCGTCAAGCTTTCTTATGTCCTCGTCAAGACGCCTGTACTCGTGGTCAAGGTCTATGATAAGACGCCTTACGGATTTTTTTCTTGATGAGTACTGGGCATTGGCTGAAAGCGGGGGGATGGCAAATGAAAACACAAGAAGCACTAAAAAGACACGGACAAAAACACTGCGAAAATAATGCGTGGTTATGGGGGGAGTTACCGGAGTATTTCGCAGTGTAAACATATTTTATATTATAAGTGACCTTAGCAATCAGGGCAAGGTAAAAATGATAAAAGTGATGTAAATTTACCTGTATTACCTGTATTAACTGACGATATGGAAATAGTCCGGCCGCGCAGGTAATTTTATACATTTGCCCTGCCGCAGGCAGCTCAGAACTGCCTGGTTGTTGACATGAGCGGTGATTTAAACTATACTAAGGTAACTTATGTTACCCATAGATGCAAATACAGACATAAACACAAAAAATCTTACCAGAAGACAAAAACAGGTCCTGGACTTTCTTATGGAGTTTTCAAGGGATATGGGATTCTGTCCGTCTCTGCGCGATATTTGCGCGCACCTCGGCATAAACGGCCCTCAAAACGCACGAAAACACCTGAATGCCCTTGAAAAAAAGGGTTTTATTACGCGGCAGGCAGGGATTTCAAGGGCAATACGGGTTGTTTCAGAAATATCAAACACAGCAGCCGACACCACAACCGTACCCGTGCCCATACTCGGGCGCGTGCAGGCAGGCGCGCCGCACCCGGCAATAGAAGACGCAGTGGGATACGTAAACCTTGACGCCCGTTTTTTTGGGTGCAGGAACAAAGACGTTTTTTTGCTTCAGGCGCAGGGTGAGAGCATGATAAACGCGGGCATCGACCACGGCGACTACTTGCTTGTCAATCCGGGATCGGACGCAAATAACGGAGACATAATAGTTGCGATGATAGACGGCGAGGCAACCGTAAAGAGGTTTTTCAGGCAGGGTAATAAAATCATACTAAGGCCTGAAAACCAGGAGATGGAAGACTTTATTATTGACGGAAATACATTCAGTGGCGATTTTAGTATCGTTGGCAAGGTGGTATCGGTGATAAAGCAGCTTGGAAACTGATTTGATGTTTCGGTGCGTCCCCGCGCCGAAACACAGCGATTACTTAAATACAAAACAACGGAGAACTAATGACAAGCAGGATTAATAAGAACCACGCCATTCTCATTGCTTTGTTTACGTTTGTATTTGCCTTTGTTCTGATTAACACCACGAACGCCGCCGCCCAGTCCATATCCGGCAGGGTAACTGCGGAGGATACGGGCAAGGGGTTAGAGGATATCATGATAGACCTCCAGTTAGAAGATGGCGGTCATCACCCTATTATTAAAACCAATAAAGACGGATTTTATGTGATTACGGATTTGAGACCGGGAACGTATTATATAGGTTTTGGACATGAAGACCACTCTTCGTTCCCATATATTGTAGAAAAACTTCAGAAGATTGTCCTGCCTGAGGGAAAGAAATCAGTGAAGGTAGACCATGACTTTAAGCTCGGAGGCTCTGTATCAGGTGCGGTATACCAGGCCGATGGTATAACGCCCGTAGTCGGACTAATGGTGCGTGCTTCTTTCGCAGATCAACCTGAGGAGATCAGAGGTTCTAAGGTTGAGCATACGGACAGTAATGGTAATTTTTTATTGAGTGGACTTCCTGCATCTAACAAATGCAGGATTAAGTTTAACGTTTATGGCAGAGCTCCAATGATTAAAACTATATCAGTCATAAAAGGCGAGATAACCTCAGATGTTAATTTTGTAATTACAATGGACGATATAACAGGAATAAGCGGTTATGTAAAGTCATCTATAGATGGAAGGCCTTTAGAAAATGCAGAGGTCGTTTTGCTTAGTCCTGATTACAAAGGAAAATTTATTGCCAGTAGCATAACAGATGCTAACGGTAAATATTCCATAGTGGCTGTGCAGCCTGGTACTAAATACGTTGCAACGGCTTTTGACCCTAAAAGCGAATTTGACTATATAAGCAGAACAGATATTTTAATAAAACCCGGCAAATCAACAGAGGTGAATTTTGAGTTCGCTATGCCTACACCTTCATCACCGTAACATAAAAAAACTATCAAAAAATGCCCACACACATAGACGAACAAATAAAAGTAATGGCCATATTCGAAGGCACGGTAACACCTGTTAAGTTCAAGTGGAAGGGACAAGTCTACCCTGTTAAGGAAGTCACATATACCTGGAAGACAAAACTTGGCGATGCTGACCTGATGCACTTTTCCGTCACCGACGGGGCCACACTTTTTGAGCTATCCTACAACCAGGCAACCATGAAGTGGCGCCTTGAAGAAGTTGAATAAGACAGTAAAACACACCACATCACCTGCCAGGTGGGATATAGTACGGCAACACTGAAACACTGACATAAGATATAAAGTATCGCCCCTAACTATATAATATAAAAACATTAAAAAAAAGGCACTCTTGATGGAACGCACCGTCTTGCATATAGACATGAACGCCTTTTTCGCCTCAGTGGAGCAGCAGTGCAACCCTAAGCTCTGGGGTAAACCGATCGGCATAATAGGCTCCGCCGAAAGGACAGTCGTTACAACCGCCTCTTACGAAGCGCGCAAGTTCGGCGTAAGGACGGGCATGAACAAATACGAGGCAAGGCAGCTTTGCCCTCAAATCATACTCGTCATAGGCGACAACAGAAAATACATAGACACGTCCATACGTGTGCTCGATATATTAAAGGATTTTTCCCCGCTCGTTGAACCGTTCTCAATTGACGAGGCGTTTCTGGATATAACAAACGTGCCTGCCCGGTCGCCCAAACAAATCGCAACTGTCATGAAAGGCCGAATCAAAAAAGAACTTGGGCTTGGCACGTCAGTTGGCATCGGGCCAAACAAGCTCGTAGCGAAACTCGCCTCTGGCATGGAGAAACCAGACGGCCTGGTTGTGATTACGCAGAAGCAAGTTTCAAGTGTGCTAAAAGATCTGCCCGTGCAGGAGATATGCGGCATTGGGCCGGGCCTGACGAGGCGGCTCGGCGACATGGACGTATTTACCTGCGGCGAGCTTGCAAACACGCCTGTGAGTGTCCTTAGACGCAGTTTTGGCATAACCGGCGAGCGGCTAAGCTTTATGGCAAGGGGGCTTGATAGCTCTCCTGTTTTATCAATCGGCACGCAGCAGCAGGCAAAAAGCATTGGTCATTCCTTCACCCTGCCGCGCGACGTAACGGACAAGACAGAGCTTAAAAAATACCTCCTGCGCCTCTCAGAGATGGTCGGGGCAAGGGCAAGGAAGCACACTCTTATGGGAACGAAACTTTGCCTGACTGTGAGGTACAGGAACTTTCACACCTTCACGCGAACTACCCCCCTGCCGCAAGCAACAAACGACACTCGAACCATATACTGGTACGCAAAAAAGGCCCTTGCTTCGTTTCAGCTAATGAACGCGGTCAGGCTGCTCGGAGTAAGTCTCGGCGGACTTGCGTCGCATGGCGGGCAGCAGCTAAGCCTTTTTAATACGGACACAGGGCGAACAGACGTACTTCGCGCAATGGATGAGGTGAACGAACGCTTCGGGGGTTTTACCCTTACATGGGGCACATTGCTGGAAAACGAGCGGGAAAAAGGTGTTAT
>CBDUXY010000139.1:0-7831 GCA_965371305.1 uncultured bacterium | reverse complement strand
GGATAAGTCGGACGCTATGAGACGAGAAGTAATGGACCAGTGTATAAGCGCTGCTTCGATGTTGCTTGAAAAGGGTGTCTTATCCGTAGACATTACCGGCGGCGCCCCTGAGCTGCACCCGGATTACCGTTATCTTATAAGCTCTCTTTCTGACATTGGCTGCAAAATAATGACAAGGACAAACCTTGCCGTGTTGGTTAAAGCCGGGTATGAGGACCTGCCCGGGTTTTTTGCGGAAAACAGGGTGGAGGTAATAGGCTCTCTTCCCTGTTATACAAAGGAAAACACGGATAAGGTGCGGGGGCAGGGCGTATTTGACGCTTCTATTGAAGCAATGAGGCGGCTCAACGAGCTTGGCTACGGTGAGCCAAAAGCAGGTATAGGCACCGGTCTTGCGCTTAACCTTGTTTACAACCCTTCCGGGGCCTTTATGCCTCCGGCGCAGGCTGAGTTAGAGGGTGTTTATAAAAGTCAACTTCTGGATAACTTTGGCGTTCGGTTTAACAACCTATACACCATTACCAACATGCCCATCGGGCGATTTTCAAAATTCCTTCAATCAACTGATAGCTGTGATTCATATTTGGTAACGCTTGTTTCTTCTTTTAACCCTGAAGCAGCGAAAAACGTCATGTGCCGGACTCAAATCAACGTCGGCCCTGACGGCGTGCTTTATGACTGCGATTTCAACCGGGTCGCCGGGCTTGGTCTGAGTGCCGGAAGGACGCATATAAAGGATTTCTCCGGGTTGCAAAGGGTCCTTGCTACGCGCGAGATTGCTACTGCTTCTTATTGTTTCGGATGCACGGCAGGGGCCGGGTCGAGCTGCTGCGGGGTGGTGGTTTAAGCCATGGCTAATAATGGAATCGGCATACTCGGGGGCACGTTTAACCCTGTACACATCGGGCATCTTCGCCTTGCTGAAGAGGTGAGGGAGGCCTTAGAGCTTGAGCGCGTTCTGTTTATGCCGGTGAACCTGCCCCCTCACAAGAGCGGCGAGGGGTTGCCGGACAGCTCGCTTCGGCTAAAGATGCTTGAGCTTGCAACTGCGGATAACGCGCATTTTGAAGTTTCCGATATTGAATTAAATCGTCCTGGCAAGTCTTTTACCATTGACACTATAGAGGAGCTTAAAAGGCGCGGCCATGACAGGGTGACGATACTTACAGGGGCGGATCAGTTTAACGGCATTGCCACCTGGTGCCGGTTTGAGGAGCTGCTTGAGTTGGCAGACTTTGCCGTTGTTGCAAGGCCCGGTTTTGCCACAAAGAAAATTGCAGAGGTCTTGCCGGTTGAACTGGCAAGAAAGTTTTGCTATGATAAGAGGCTGGATGCATACGTGCACAGCTGCGGGTGTAAGGTTAGTTACGCCCGTGCCTCTTTTCTTGACATATCTTCGTCGGACATTAGAGGTCGCGTCGGAGGAAAGATGAGCATAAAGTATCTGGTGCCGCCCGCGGTGGCGGATTTTATTTACGAAAACGGGCTTTACGTAGATTGAACGCCTTAAGCCCCTTGGCGGGCTTCAGGGGAATATAGTCTGGATATGAAAAAAAACATATAAGGAGTGCCTTTAAACTGACATCAAAGAAGAAAGCGCTTGAGATAGCAAGGCTTGCCTCGGAAAAACAGGGGGCGGAAATTATAGTGCTGCATGTGAGGAAACTCACCTCCATTGCAGATTATGTGATTATATGCGGGGCTAATTCGGAGCGTCAGGCTCAGGCAATTGCCTCGTACATAAAAGACGAACTTTTAGAGATAAAAGAAAGGCTTCTTTGCCTTGAAGGGCAACAGAGCGGACATTGGATACTCATGGACTACGGCGATGTGATAGTCCATATCTTCCTTGATTCTACAAGGGAGTTCTACGACCTTGAGGGGTTGTGGGCAGACGCGCCGCGCGTTTCATTTGTTGATCCTGCCGCTGACAGTGAAGCTGCCGGGGCTGCCGGAAAAGACGCGGACGCAGAACTGGATATAGGCGCAAAACCAGAGGCGACTAAGAAGTCTGCCGTAAAAAAGGTTTCTAAGAAGGCCGCCAAAAAAAAGACCGTAAAAAAGTCTGCCTTAAAAAAACCTCGGTAAAAAGACCTGATAACGGCTGGAAAAAAGTACCTTGAAGATAGTTACCATAAGTGTTGGCTCGCTAAAAAAGCCGTATGTAAAAGACGGCGTTACAGAGTATGAAAAAAGGATTAAGCGCTATGCCGGCTTTGAAGCCACCGAAGTAAAAGACGCGCCTTCATTTGGAAAAACCCCGCACTCGGCGGTGATGAAGAAGGAAGCTGCAAGCATCACTGCAAAGATTTTACCAACTGACTTTATCGTTGCCCTGAGTGAATGGGGTGGTGAGGGCAAAACCGGCAAGAGCAATTTTACGAAAGGTCAACGCGGTAGCAAGACGAGTGGCGTGGGGCCTGATTCCAGAGAGTTCGCAGCCTTTCTTGAGCGTATTTTTTCAGGCACTCAGGGCGGTTCGAGCGGTAAAAAAAGAATATGTTTTATTATCGGCGGGGCTTTCGGGCTTGACCCGGAGCTTATAAAAAACGCGGACCACGTGCTCTCCCTCTCACCCATGACCCTGCCTCATGAGCTTGCGCGGCTCGTGCTTGTAGAGCAGATTTACAGAGCTTTCACCATACTAAGGGGAGAGCCTTATTCATATTAATCTTATGTATACGGCTAATTAAAAGATGCGAATAAAAAGTGTCCTTCTCTACATTCTAATTATTCTGTTCGGTTTTTATCTCCTGCACACTTATAATCCAGGCGAAGCCTACATAACTTTTGGCGGTAGTTTTGATTTCACCGTGCCTGTTACTGCACTTGTTTTTGGAGGGTTTATTCTCGGAGTAGCCCTTATGCTGCTTAACACGCTTATGCTTGACATAAGCCGGGCCATAAAGGACTACAAGGTGAAGCGCGAGCGCAAGCGCGTCGAGCAGGCCGAACAATATTACGCCGACGGGGTGAACGCGCTGCTGTCGTGCAACATGAAAAAAGCAGCAAAACATCTTGAAAAGGCCCTTGGCTTAAAACCAGGGAACCGCGATATAATCATGAAGCTTTCAGATGTGCAAAGAGATATTGGCGAGCCACTTATGGCCTCTGCCACTCTTGAAAGCGCCCTTGAGCAAAACCCAGGCGACATGGAAGTGCTTTTTCGTATTGCCGAACTTTCGGTTGAAATAGACGAAACCCTTAAGGCCGAGAAGATGTTCGGTAACGTGCTTGAACTTGACAAGTCAAATGCACGCGCCTTAAAGGGGCTCAGGGATATTATGACTGCTGCCGGGCGCTGGAAGGACGCAAGCGGCGTGCAGGCAACGCTGCTCCCCGTTGAGAAGTCCAGGGACAAGGCTGCCGGCAGGCGTGAGACGACACTTTTGGCAGCAATACTTTACGAAGAGGCGACAAGACTCCTTACGGAAGGTAGTGTTAAGGAGGCCGGGATTATGGCAGCGCGCTCGCTTGACGCAGACTCTGAGTTTGTCCCGGCCTGGGCGCTTGGCGGCGACGTAGCCCTTGCAAGCGACGATACGGCAGGGGCCATTAAGCAGTGGAAAAAGGGCTATGACAAGACCGGGGACGTGATTTTTCTGATGAACCTTGAAGAACTTTTTATCGGTGAGTCCAACCCACAAGAGATAATAGCGACTTTCAAAGCCGCGCTCAAGAAGCAGCCAGGCAGCATGGGGGTAAGGCTTTTGCAGGCAAGGCTGTTTCTGAGACTTGAGATGGTGGACGACGCAATAAAAGAGCTTGAGCAGATGGGTGATGAAGGTCTTTTTGAAGCAGGAGCAGGGGGAGGGGGAGGGGGGGCGTACCAGAAACTACTTCTTGGCACAGCCTACTTAAGGCGCAGGCAACCGGAGAAGGCTGCCGAGATGTTCGAAGGCGCCCTTGGTTTTGATAAAGACATGACCCCGGTGTTTAAGTGCGGCGGCTGCGGGCGCGAGAGTACAGAGTGGCTCGCGCGTTGTCCTGAGTGCAATTTGTGGAACAGTTTTTCCATGTTGGCCGTTTGCGGCGGCGGTAATGCCGGGTACGTTCAAACTACGTTAAAGAAAATAGAAATAGTTTCATGAGGCCCCTTGTACTTATTATCATGGACGGCTGGGGCATTAATGCGAATCCTATGGGTAATGCAACCACTATGGCTGCCACCCCAAGTCTTACTCGTCTTTCTGAAAAATTCCCGACAACTGAAATTCTAACGTCCGGCAATGCCGTTGGTCTGCCTGCCGGGCAGATGGGCAACAGCGAGGTCGGGCACTTAACCCTTGGCGCGGGCAGGGTGTTTTTTCAGGAACTGACGCGCATTGGCAAGGCAATGGAGGACGGAAGTTTTGAACAAAACGCGGCCTTGAATAAACTGCTCGACGACATAAAAGAGCGAGGCCGCGGGCTTCACCTTATGGGGCTTGTTTCCGACGGCGGCGTGCACAGCCACACGGACCATCTGTTAACCCTCCTTCGTCTGGCGAAGAAAAAAGGTCTGCAGTCTGAGAAAGTTTTTATTCACTGTTTTCTCGACGGCAGGGACACGCCTCCTGAGAGTGCGCTTGGTTACATGACAGGACTTTTAAAAAACATGTCTGATATTGGCATCGGCAGGGTTGCCACCGTGTCGGGCCGCTTCTACGCCATGGACCGCGACAGGCGTTGGGACAGGGTGAAGAAAGCCTACGACGCTATTGCACTTGGCAAGGGTGTTTTATGCAATGACCCGCTTACTGCCATTAAGAATTCTTATAACAAAAAAAAGACAGACGAGTTCGTCTTGCCAACCGTCATTACGAGTTTTGGTAAGCCGGTCGCGACACTTTGGGACGGTGACGGGGTTTTGTTTTTTAACTTCAGGGGGGACCGGGCGCGAGAGCTTACAAGGGCTTTTATGGAAAAGGATTTTACCGGGTTCGACACAGGGGAGAGGAAAAAACCTGCCGGTTTTATGACCATGACCGAGTACGACAAGAGGCTTAACCTGCCTTCAATTTTCCCTCCACAGGCGCTGAAAAACAATCTCGGCGAGTTTCTTTCAAACCAGGGCGTAAGTCAATTTCGCGTGAGCGAAACGGAGAAGTACGCCCATGTAACGTTCTTTTTTAACGGCGGCGAGGAGGCTGTACTTCCGGGCGAGGACCGGTTGCTGATTGATTCGGTCAGGGACGTGCCTACTTACGACCTGAGTCCCGAGATGAAGGCCCGTGAGATTGCGGACGCGGCGGTCGAAAAGATTCGGCAGGGTAGCTGCGGCTTTATGCTGATGAACTTTGCAAACGGCGACATGGTGGGGCACACGGGCGTTATTGCCGCTGCAAAAGTTGCGTGCGAGGCCGTGGACACGGCCGTTGGCAGGGTGGTAGAGGCGGCTCACGCCAACGGTTACGCGGTTATCATAACGGCAGACCACGGCAATGCCGAGCAGATGATAGATTACGAAACAGGGCAGCCTCATACGGCCCATACGACAAACCCGGTGCCTCTGATCATTGCCGACCCTGAGTGTATTGGAAAGGTGCTTGCATCGGGTAGGGGGCTTGCCGACGTTGCGCCGACTGTCTTAAAAATAATGGGGCTTCCCGTGCCGAGTGAAATGCAGGGTGCGTCTATTGTTTGACCCCGTGTTTAGACCCACCAGGCAGTTTTAACTACCAGGGTCTGCCGCGGGATTTTTTTCTTTTTTTCTCTCTCTAAAGCATGTTTCTTCTTGATACTTTGCAGCTTGCCGTGCGGTAGTTACACCCCGTCATAATAGCTTTTTGATGCCCTGTAGCCAGGAGCGCGGCAGTTCATTTAATCATCGTTTTCTCTTCTGTCTATTACGTCTGTTACGGCGCCGCGGATCTCATCTATCGAAGCGGGTTTCAGTAGGTACCTTAGATTGTTTTGCCGGAAGTATTCCAGGTTGTCTTCTTCGCCTGCCCCTGTGAAGAACACGATGCGCTCTCCTATGCCGGGAAATTTTCCACGTGCATGCTTGTAAAATTCCTTTCCGTCCATCACCGGCATCCTCATGTCCGTCACTATGGCGCAGTAGTATTTCTCTGAAAGTTTTTGAAGGGCAACATGTCCGTTCTCTGCCACATCCACGTTACCTTCGCCTGAAAGCAATGCCTTCATAAGCTCGGCAGTTATCTCCGAGTCGTCTATCACAAGCAGGTTTTCGTTCCATACGCTGGGAAGTTTTTTTATCTCTTTGGCAACTTCGTTGTACTCTTCGTTTGAAGCGACAAATCTCTCTATGCTTTTTTTATGCTGCTCTATATTAGCAATAGCTTTTATGAATTCGTTTGAGTGCTCTTTTAAGGTTTTGATCACGTACAGGAATAGTTCATTGAACTCCATACGTTCAAGATCCAGGATGAACCTGACCAAGTCCTGCTTTGTGACCTCTGCTCGGATAAGTCTCTCGCTGTATTTTTTTAATTTTCCTGAAAGTTCTTTTTTCATTGCGTCGTTTATCTCAATGAGGGGAGTGAGAGAAGCGTCTTTGGCAGATGTGTGCAGGATGCCGAGGGCCTGTTCCATTAAGTTCAGGTGATACTCCTCGTCTCTTGCCAAATTCCTGATAAGTTTTGACAGGCCGGGGTCGTCCGGAAATGCTCCTGCCAGGTCTCTGTAGAATTTACCTGCCAGTTCCTCTGTTTCAATGAGAGATTGTATGATCTGTTCCAATTGCCTGTTATCTCCTTGGATTGTTCTTGTCACTATAGCACGTAAATTCGCCGGTTGTCGTTTTTGCAGGCAAAGGGCGCGTCATATTTGCAACCGGTGTCGTTAAATAAACCACTCCTGGAATAAACTTCACTGGCAAGATTACAACACAAAATGCGTCGGCGTTCACGGGCGTGAGTCCGGTTTGTCAACGCATGTTGACTCTTAAAAAAACATGGAACACAGTGGGAACCACCGGAGCTGGTGGAGCCGTCATCCTGACCTTGACAATCGGGAAAGGCGGGTCTATACTGATATGTAAGTAAGCGCTTACTTACATAAGTCTGTCCGGTAAGGCAAGGGCAGTTCGTTGTGAGATCTTTTAAAAAAAATAATGATTGCGCTCGCGGTTGCTTACAGGGACGGTCAAGAGTATATGCCTAAGAAAAAAAAACGTATGACAGGGAGCGAGAGAAGGCTGCAGATAGTTGAGGCAGCCGAAGGGCTTTTTGCAAGGCGCGGGTTTCGTGGTACAACAACGCGCGAGATAGCTCACGCGGCAGGCGTTAGCGAGGCAACAATATTTAAACACTTCAGGCGCAAGGCCGACCTTTACCAGGCGATCATTGAAAGTCGTCTTAGCGACAGCAAGGGTGATTTTGTTCTGATGAAAAGGCTTGAAGGCAAGGCCGGGGTCGAGGCCTTTCGGGAGCTTGCGATGTTTATAATGGAGCGCTACGCAGAGGACCCGACATTTTCAAGACTATTGCTTTTCAGCGCACTTGAGGCAAATGAAATGTCCGACATGGTCGTTGCCTCGAAAGGTGTTGAGACGTTAAAATACCTTGCTAAAGAAGTAAGGAAACTCGTAAAGGCAGGAGAGTTCAGAAAGGTCGATCCCCATCTTGCTGCCAGGGCTTTTTTAGGGATGGTGTCGCACTACTGTATGCTTCAGGAAATCTACGGCTACAAGAGATTTTTTACCTGCAAGCCGGATAAGGTCGTGGACACTTTTATGGACATATTCGTAGGCGGCATGAGTGTTGAAAAAAGTCCGCCTGATAAAACCATAATTAAAAAAGTCACGACTAAAAAAGCCACAATTAAAAAAACCACGATTAAGAAAGCCAAACTAAAAAAAACCAAACTGAAAAAATAAAAAAATACG
>CBDUXY010000138.1:0-7916 GCA_965371305.1 uncultured bacterium | reverse complement strand
TGTCGTAAATATAAGCTTCACCGGGTTGATGGGTTTTGTCAGATAGTGTTCAACACCCAGCTCCTTGCCTTTCTCTATCTCCTGGTTCCTTCCCTCTGTCGTTAAAATAACAATAGGGATATCCATGATAGAAGGGTTTTGTTTGACAAGCGAAACCAGGGTGAAGCCATCCATCATTGGCATGTTGATATCGGTAAATATCAGGTCGAACTTTCCGTTCTCAAGCATTTTCAACCCCTCGACCCCGTCGTTTGCCTCCACTATCTCGACATTAAGCCGTCGCTTAAGGGTCATACGCAAGAGTTGCCTCATTGTGGGCGAATCGTCGATTACAAGTATCCTACGGTTTTCCATTGTTTTATCCTTTCTTTTAGTTTGCCTCTGATCACTGCTCGGCACAACACCAGGCGTCGGCATCGCCGCGAAAGATCAAAGCTTTTTTTTTCAGTTAAGGCTCATCGTCCGTTAGCGCCTAAGCGCCTGCCGCTTCTGTTATGAAAAGTATCTCCTGTGGTATTTTCGAAAGTGTTAATACCTTGTCTACAGCACCTATTTTTATGGCTTCGTTAGGCATGCCGAAAACTATAGACGACCTTTTGTCCTGTGCCAGTGTTTTTGCGCCAGCCTCCTTCATCTCCAGAAGCCCTGTCGCGCCGTCGCTTCCCATGCCGGTCAGAATAACGCCGATTGCGTTGCGTCCCGCGTACTTTGCCACGGACTTGAACATCACATCAACGCTCGGGCGCTGGTGGAAGACTCTGGGCTCCTGGTTTGTTTTAACATAGTACCTTGCGCCGTCCCTCTTAAGTATCATGTGATGGTTACCGGGGGCAATGAGGGCCGTACCCGGAATGACCGAATCCATGTTTTTTGCCTCCCTTACGTTAACGGCGCAGATACCGTCAAGCCTCTCGGCAAACGCCCTGGTAAACTTGGCGGGCATATGCTGCACTATCAAAATCCCCGGAGTCAGTGCGGGCAATCTCTCAAGGATTTTTTTTATGGCCTCGGTTCCACCGGTCGAGGCCCCTATGGCTAAAATCTTGTTTGTACTTTGCTTGAGCGAAAAATCGGCAATATTTTTTGGTGCCGGAGTTGACTTGCCTGCAACTCTTTTCTGGACCTTCGCGCAGGCCGCTATTTTTATTTTATCAATTATGTCCTTTGATATCGCCCCAAACCCCTTTGTAATATCAGTTCTCGGCTTGGCTATTACCTCTACCGCTCCTTCCTCAAAGGCCTGTAGTGTTGTAAGTGCTCCGTTTTTTGTAAGTGAACTCACTATTACTACGGGTATAGGATAATATTCCATTATCTTTTTTAAAAACGTGATGCCGTCCATCCTCGGCATTTCAACGTCAAGGGTTATAACGTCAGGATTAAACCTGATTATCTTGTCTCTGGCTATGTACGGGTCCGGTGCGGTACCAATCACATCTATAGATGGCTCCGCCGCCAGGACTTCCTTTAAAAAACTCCTTGCAAGCGCTGAATCATCAACTATCAGCACTTTAATCATGTTACGCGTCACCTCGAATTGTATTCTTAATACTCTTAACCTTTACAATACCGGTATTTGTATAAAAAATCAAACGGCGGCCGTTTATACCTCCGGTATCAGAGCTTACAACCGGTATGTGGTATTCGGCAAGTGTCTCATAGGCCAACACTATGTTCCTTGTGCCTATGTCTGTAAGTTTGCCATCGGTTCTAGAATAATACATGGACGCACCACCGAAAATCTTGGCCCTGATGTTTTCTACCCGTGCCCCTCTGTCTACCACTCTTTTTATAAGTTTTTTAATGGCAATGTTGCCGTACTTGGGCGAGGAAAGACCTTCTCCATTCCAGTACGGCATTATATAGTGGTTTATAGCGCTAACCCTGTTAACCTTATCAATCAATATGGTCGCCACGCAGGAGCCAAGCACCGTACAGACCGCATAAGGTTCTTTGCACACGAACATTGCTCCTGGATAGAGAAAATGTTTTGGTCCCGGGTCAATTATAATTCTGCTCTCCACTTAAAACTCCCCCTCTTCATTGTCGTCGAAAAAGAACTCAGCACCCTCCATAGTCATGGCCTCTACATCGTGCGAAAGGTGTGCCGGAATGCTCAAGGTAAACTCCGAGCCGCGTCCGGGTAAGCTTTCAAACGTAATCTCGCCGCCGAGCATCTCGGCGGCTGCTTTAGCAACACTTAACCCAAGGCCAAGCCCACGGTACTTCTTTGTCAACCCTGTATCGATTTGCATAAACCTGTCGAATATTCGCTTCTTATCCTTCTCCCGTATTCCTATGCCGGTATCTTTAACGGAAAACACCATACTGTCTGCGTCTGCATCGACGTGAACGGATATATCTATCTCTCCACCATCGTTATTGAACGAAATGGCGTTGGAGATAAGGTTGACCATCGCCATACTTACCAGACCTGAATCCGTGTTTAAATACACAGGCTCGGTACTTTGTCTTCTAACGGTTAGTCTTTTCTCTTCTATTGCCTGTGCAAAGATCGCAAGCTTCCTGTCCACTACCTGATTTACGTCAAGCCTTGTGAAAACCGGTGTTACTTCCCCTGACTCTATCTCCGAGGCAGTAAGGATGTTTTTCATGTGAAACTCAAGCACAAGCGCTTCCCTGTAAAGGATGCCAAGTACGTTTTTAAATGTCTCGACGTCGCTTGCATCACTCCTGAAGAGTTCCTCCAGTATTGCAATTATCGAGGCAAGCGGGTTGTTTATCTCATTTCTTATCTCGGAGAAAAACATAGACTTATTCTGCTCTGCCTCCAGGAGCCGTTCGTTTAACCCAATTACCTGATTGTTGGCGCCCTTGAGCGCTGTGTACGCACGCTCCTTTTCCTCAAACCTGGCCTTGAGAACTTCTAATAACTCTATGTCCGTTAAATCATCCATGGCTCTGTCCCTGATTAAATAAATTTTCATCCGGCGCCAGTTCTTCTTTAGTGTAAACGGTAGGGGCGGCATAGTTGAAACCTTGAACGCCTCCTGTCAATCCCTCGGAATGACCGAGAAAAAGATACCCGTCGGGGGCAAGGTGTCTGTGAAATTTGCCTAACAGTTCAAATTGCGTCTCTTTGTTGAAATAGATCAAAACATTCCTGCAAAAGATAATGTCAAAGGAGCTCTTAAAGGGGAACTCCTTGCCCATTAGATTGAGGTGCCGGACTGTAACCATATCCATTAGATGCTTCTTAACCTTAACAAGCCCTTTTTTATGTTCGTAACCGCACTTAAAATGCTTTTTGATGGTTGGCGCGTCAAGTTTTTCCAGAGACTCCTTCTTGTAAACGCCCTTTCTGGCAACGCCGAGCACCTTTTGCGATACGTCGGTTGCCAGTATTCTGACGTCCCACCGCTCTGAGTCCATGTCAATAAAATCTTTTATAGCCATTGCTATCGTGTAAGGTTCTTCACCTGTTGAGCAACCGGCAGACCAGCACCTTATCTTATTGCGTCTGATTCTTTTGTTCCTTGCCATGATCTCAGGCAGTACGACCTCTTTTAAGAACTCAAAGTGGTGCGGCTCCCTGTAGAAACTCGTTACGTTAGTGGTTATGGCGGCTGCCATGTTGGCAAGCTCTTCGCCACTTTGATCGATCTCGGTTACATAGGTGTAATAATCCTTGAATGAAGCAATGCCAAGCGCTTTAAGCCTCTTTCCAAGCCTGCTTTTGAGCAGCTCCGTTTTGTGAGTTCCAAGGTTGACGCCAAGGGTGTCGCGTATCATCTTGGAAAAGAGGTTAAACTGTTTGGGCGTTATATCCATATGCCTTATGTCCTGTACTGTTTGCATAAGCAATAAAGTCGCTGCCGGGGCAGAGTCCGGTTAAGAGTACTCGCCACCGGCAAAGACCTTTCTTCCTGCCGGTGGTGAAGTAAAGTGCTAATGACGCGCCCCGCCCTCCACAAGCAGTGGGGGCGTCAAAAGCAAATATGTTAGCCAGGTACCTCGCAAAAAAGCTGCGAGGAACTAAACCCGCCATGCGGGATTAAAACTCTCTGAAGCCATCCTCGTCCTTATCGGAATCAACAGGATGCGCCTGAACATGAGTTGGAGCCTCTTTATGTTGCGACGCGCCCCCTTTATCGCTTGTGCCTGAACCAAGGGCCCAGTTTGAAGCTTTAGGAGGGGTGGAGCCTGGCCCCTGATGCTCATCATCAACGTGCGTGTCTGAGTCAGAGGAGGTTGTTATGCTGCCCACAATGGACCCCAAATCACTCACCATCTGCTGGAGCGCATCGGCCTGGCGCGACAACGAGTTTGCAAGTGAAGCGCCGTCCACCGAGTTCGAGGAGATAGACTGCGTTACCTGGTCCATCTGAGTTATCGTCTGCGTTACCTGATCCAGTCCGTCGGCCTGTTCCTTGCTGGCTGCCGAGATTTCGCTAACCAGGTTCTCGACTTTCCTGCTGTTATCAACGATCTCGTTTAAGACCTTGCCTGCCTCGTTGGCCCTTTCCGCGCCGTCTTTTGCCTTTGTAACGGAGTTTTCGATAAGCCCCTCGGTCTCCTTGGCGGCATCCGCCGAACGCCTGGCCAGATTCCGTACCTCTTCTGCCACAACTGCAAAACCCTTGCCGTGCTCTCCGGCCCTTGCTGCCTCGACTGCGGCGTTAAGTGCAAGCAGGTTCGTCTGGAAGGCTATCTCGTTGATGACTTTTATTATCTTCGAGACCTCTTCGCTGCCAGTGTTAATTTCTTCCATCGACGTTATCATGCTTTCAACAGAAGAGGCCCCCTTCTCGGCCGTCTCTCTGGCGTCTATGGCCAACTGGTTGGCCTGCCCTGAATTGTCGGCGTTCTGCCTGACCATGGACAAGATCTCTTCAAGCGAAGCCGAGGACTCCTCAAGTGAGGCCGCTTGCTCGCTGGCGCTCTCTGAAAGGCGCTGGCTCGACCCGTTAAGGTTGTTTACGGCCGAGTTCATCTGTACGGAGCCTGATAAAAGGTTTTCTATCAATCCGGAAAGAAGTTTGATCAGTGGGCTTACAAACAGCAGCCACCCGAACACTATAGCCGCAATAGAGATCACCACGGTCGCTATGATAACGCGCTGCAGTGTCGTCATGTCGTCTGCAAAGCCTGACTCGTATAATTTAACGGCCGCATTCATCTCAAAAGTGACTTCAGGGCCCTTTTTGAGAAAGTTCTGATACTCCGTAAGATATTCGGTCGAATTCAACTCCGAGGCCTCTATCTTTGCGATAATATCCATTAAGGCACGCCACTGTTTCTTTACCACGGCAAGTTGATCGAGTATGCGCTGGTCATTGTTTTTAGACAACTTCTCAAACCTTGTCATCTCCATGTCCACGGGGGCGTCCCCGCCGCCAATCAGCGCCGCCAAAGTCATATCAAAGAGCTTAGCGGTCTTGTCGTAGGTTTTTTTGCCCTTTGCCGCTTCAACGGAGAAGAGGTTCTTGGCAAGTGAGACATCGCTCGTAACCGGTATGGTTACAATGAGCATACCCATGACGTCGCCAAGCTTAAAATCCTTCTTGGCACTTGCCGGATGTGCATTATGGCAGCTTACGCATGCCTGAGCCGCGGCGATGTCTGCCGTAGCATAACGCAGGGCGTACTGGTTGTTGTATTCCAGGAACTTATAATAAGGTTTCCCGCCGCTTGCGATAAGGGCGTTAAAGGCATCGTTCTCAAATTTAGTCTTTAGCCCCTTGTCTTTATTCAGGTTCCAGCGGCTAAGCAGGTCCGTCCTGAACTCACCTCTCTGATTGATCTTCTCGGAGACGTTCTGGACGAATGTAGCGGGCAGGGGAACAGCTCCCTTTACGTTTGCCCAGTTTTTTCTGGGCTTGAATCCGGGAAGCTCCTTTTTAAGCTTGCCAATTACAGCCTTTGTGTAGAGCGCCCTGTCCTCCTTAAGCTGCATCGTGACCCTTTCGGCCGCCTTCATAGAACTGTATTTAACCTGACGGCTCATCGCCTCGGCTATGTATTCCTTGGAGAACTTTTGGATAAGCATCCGCTCTCGTCCGGCCAGGTTCATGACCAGTCCGTTAGTCTTGTAGCCAGTGGTCGTTTTCAACACGAACGCGGCACCGATGACACTTATCACCACAAGCGCTATGAAAAGAACTATGAACTTCATCTTTAAAGTCATTGTAGTACTCCTTTTCGTTATTTTAATTGTTGCCCACTGCCCCTTTTATGCTTCCAACCACCACCAACTCGTCATCGGTGAGTACCTTATCTATATCCAGAAGTATCTTGGCCTTGTCGCCAATCATTCCCATACCGTATATATAATCGGTATCGACCTTCACGCCAAACGACGGTGGTGGGTCGATCTCGTTGCTCTCTATATCGAGCACCTCAAGTACAGTATCGATGATAATCCCCATATGCACGCCCCTTACCTCAACAACTATTATGCAGGTCTCCTCCGTATAACTTGCCTCCGGCAGGCCCAACCTTATTCTTAAGTCAATGACAGGTATAACCTTGCCCCTCAGATTAACTACGCCCTTTACGAAATCCGGTGTTTGCGGCACCGGTGTAATACCAATAATGCCTAATATCTCGCGTACCTTCATGGCATTGAGGGCGTACTCCTCGCCAAGGAGCTGAAAGCTCAAAAACTTTCCTCCCTCGATCTCTTCCGATACGCCTGTCGAGTCTTCTTCATGCTCTTCATGTTCTGTCATACCCACCTCCTTGCAATAAAAAAACAACGCCTGCACTAACACTAAAACGTTAAGTCTATCCGATCGTTATATCCATCATCCCGCTTACGTCAAGTATGAGTCCTACCTGACCGTCACTTAGTATCGTACAGCCTGCGACCCCCTTGAGCTTGCTGAAGTGCTCGCCCAGGCTCTTTATGACTATGTGCTGATGCCCTATAATCTCATCCACCATCAGGCAGCAGCGCCTATCCTCGCTCTCAACCACTATCAGTATTGCCTCCGACGGTTTCTCGCAATCCGTTGGAATGTCGTAGAGTTCGTGAAGGCGCACGATTGGCAACAGATGCTCCCTGACCTGGACAAGCTCCCCCTTGGTTTCAATATTAATTATGTCGCCCAGGTTCGGCCTGAACGAGGACTCAATAGAGAGGGTGGGGACTATATACCTGTCTAAGCCAACTTTTACGAGCATCCCCTCTATGATGGCAAGCGTAAGGGGCAGCTTTATGCTTATGGTCGTGCCCTGGTCCGGCTCGGTCAAGATCTCAATCTTTCCCCTGAGTTTCTCTACACTCTTTTTTACCGCATCGAGCCCGACACCTCTGCCGGAGATCTTTGTAACCGAACTTGCCGTTGAGAACCCCGGCTCGAATATGAGACTGTATATCTGCTGCTCCGTCATGTGTGAGGCATCTTGTATCAGCCCCGTCTGTATTGCTTTTTTTACGATACCCTCTTTCTTAAGCCCCTTGCCGTCATCCTTGATCGCTATGACAACATTACCCCCCTGATGGTATGCACTAAGTTCTACTTTGCCCTTTTCAGGCTTTCCGGCCGACACCCTCTCTTCCAGGCTCTCTATGCCGTGATCAACGGAGTTTCTCAGAATATGAATGAGCGGGTCACCTATCTCGTCAATTATTGCCTTATCTACTTTTGTATCCTCTCCAACAAGACACAGGTTCACTTCTTTGCCAAGTTTCTTGGACACGTCCCTTACCACTCGCGACATTTTTTTAAATGTCTGCACAAGCGGCACCATCCTCATTGACATGACCATGTCCTGTATGTCCTTTGTGATTTTGGAGAGCTGGACGATATTTTTTTCAAGCCGTGCATCGCCGATGCTCTTAATAATATTATCCTGGGTAACAACGGACTGGGCTATGACGAGCTCTCCTACGATATCGACAAGGTTGTCCAACCTTGTCGGGTCTATTCTTAAGGCCGTTTGCACAAACA
>CBDUXY010000137.1:0-7919 GCA_965371305.1 uncultured bacterium | reverse complement strand
CGCCTTACCATTTGCCTGCTTATACAGGAAAAAATACGCCACTACTCCCTCCCCCTCTCTATTCAACTCCCTGGCCTTGACCTTGAACGACTCTATGTCCTGCTCGGTAAAAATGCCCTTTTTATCCCTGAAGTAGGCAGGGCTCTTATCCTTCATGTAAGACCTGTCGTCCTCAAGCGGCATGTCCTGCAGGTATTGTTCACTTCCCCAGAATTGAAAATCAGTCGACGTATAAATGACGTCGGCCACTTCAAGACCGCTTTGCCCGGCCAGCAACTTAATACTATCAACAGTATGCAAATACAGGTGCCTTGGTGCATCAAGCGCTACCCAGTTCACCCCGTACTTCCTCCACGCGTACGACGAAGCAAGCGGAATCCTTAAAATGGCATACCTGCCTGGCTTTAACACCCGGCTCACATCTTTCAGCACCCCGGCCGGGTCCGGCATATGCTCGAATGAACTGTTCAGGATAACCATGTCGTAGCGCTTTGATACGTCACAGAGAAATTTTTTAAACACCTTAATCCCGTTATCAAAAACAACGTCTCGTTCGATAAACGGGTCCGCGCCCTCAAGGGCTGAAAAACCCTCCCTGTGGAGCATCAGAAGATAACGCGCCGCAGAGCCGCATCCCACATCCAATAACTCGGAATCAACCCTCAGTTTTGCACGTTTCAACTCGTCCAGAAAATCAGGGGCTGCAGAGAACTTCTCCATCAATGTCCCAATAAGGCTCTTCGTGCCGAGATAATTCTCTGTTCTCTTGCGCTTAAAGAAACGCCTCACCGGGTTCTCGCGCAGAAAACCGCGCCTTCGCCTGGCTCTGAAAGAGTAATAGTCCTCCGGGTAGTATCTGGAAAGGTCCTCCGGAACAACTTTGATCTGTACGCAGCCGCACCCTGCGCATTCAATATATTCAAACTCATCTCTAAGACCCAGCATCATCTCACGCGCCACATGAACCTTATTACCCTCGGTATTCCCGCAGACCCTGCAAGCAGGTATTGCCCGCTCCTCAGCTCCCATATGCGCCGTCATTTCGATGTAGCCACCACAATAACCGACCTGGCAAAATCCACGTCAAGATAACGGTGCAACCAGGCCATCAGGTAGATCCTTACAAAACGCTTAAAGAACTGATCATTGTATGTGCGGTAAATCTTCTTAACCTTGTACCCGACGCTTAAAAGCGCTCCGGCTATCTCTTCGTACCTGTACGGGGTCCTATGGTCCGAGTCCCAATAACGATTTGGATGGTTTAAGTTAGGCGTTGAAACCACAAGCCTTCCGCCGGACTTCAAAAGCCCCCTCAGGTCACCAAGCAGCTTAATCCCATCCGAGAACTCTATATGTTCAATGACCTCTGAGAGCACAATTATATCGAACTTTTCCTTTATCTCTCCGATACTGTAATAATCGTGTTTATTAGCGCGGTCTATGTCCATTGTCTTGTAGGAAGCCGACGAAAACTTCACCTTTATCTTCTCGCCAAGCAGGCGGCTTGAAGCCCCTACATCAAGAATCGACTCAGCGCCAGAGACCTCTTCGAGCACGACGTCAAGCAGCTTTTTCCGAAGCTTCAGCTTATAGACCGAAGGGAAGAGCTTTCTTATCTCTTTACGATGTGCGTAAAAAGTGCTCCAGCTGAAAGTTTGGACAGACAGTTCCACATCTTTCATCTTACGAACTTTCGAATTATTTGCCATGTTGTTCAATGCGACCTCTTTTTTTTCTCCTCTCCCACCTTGAATGAAACCAGAACCACTCGTCAGGGTAGAGCCTTATATACTTTTCTATTGCCAGGGCAAAACGGCGGGTGTTTTCCAGGACGTCTGCTTCTTTATCGCCTGTGCTCACAATCTCAAGGGGGTCGCCGCACATTACAACGTGCCTGCCACGGCTCTCCCTGTCGCGACCGGCTCTACGTATAAACACCGGCATAACGGTCGAGCCGGTCTTTGCAACAATGGCTGCAAGAGCCTTGCTCGTAAGTGCGGGGATGCCGAAAAAATCAACCACCACCCCGTCTCTCCTTGAAGCGCGCTGATCGAGTAATATACCCAATATCCTATTCGCCCTCAGCAGCCCTATCATCTTTCTTACGGCGTTTTTCTTGTCTATTACTTCGTTGTCGCCAGCCGTTCTGAGCCCCTTTATGTAATTGTCTATATAAGGGTTGTCAAGAGGACGGGCAACAACGCTCACATTATAACCTCTGTTTATAACGGCCAGGTTAAGCAGCTCCCAGTTGCCGAAATGCGCGCTCAAGAGGACTACCCCTTTTTTACTTTCAAGCGCTTTGTCAATATTGGAAAGCCCTTCGAAGGTCACGCTCCTTTCCAGATACTCAGCCCCACCAAGCCCAAGCCTTGCAAATTCCATGAAACTCATGCCAACGTTTTTATAAAGGGAACTTGCTATAAACTCTGCGTCGGCTCGTGTCTTCTCCCCGCCAAAAGCCCTTACGATATTATCAAGTATCATCCGTTTCCTGCTCCCACCAAGCGCGAACACAAAAGAGCCGACAAAAGAGCCAAGAGAAAGCGCCGTATCGTGTGGAAGCAAATTAACGAAAAAAACTACAAACCGCAAAATAATATAGACCAGAAAATTCATTACACGTCTTCCATACTAAAAAAACCATGCCCCTGCCAATAAAAATGCAAACACAAAAATGACCGTGCAATGGATATAAAAAAATCAGGCGTCAAGGCTCTTTGCCTCTTCAACAAGCATCGCCGGTATATCGTCTTTTATCGGATACTCAAGCCTGCACTCATCACAGATAAGCCCGCTGCCTGAGTCGTTCAGCCTTACGTCCCCCTTACACCCCGGACACACAATTATGGCAAGCAATTCCTTATCAACGCTCATTAAAAAAACCTCCGTTTATTATGTTCAGATAAGATCCAGGAACACACAGTCTCCTGCTATTACAAGCACTCTCGTTAGTTAAAAAAGAGCCTGTTGCTAAATCCGCCCACCGCAGGTGCTACTCACGGCGAATAGTGCAATGTTTATTTATTTACTTTCAGTTCCGTCCGCCAAAAAACTAATTGCTAAATCCGCCCACCGCAGGTGCTGCGCACGGCAGATACTGATAGAGTTCTTAGAACTTATTAAAACTCATGAGCCAAAAAAAACTGTTGCTAAATCCGCCCACCGCAGGTGCTGCGCACGGCGAATAGTGCAACAGTCATTAGTTACGTTCAAAAATCACGTCTAACAAAAAAGACTGTTGCTAAATCCGCCCACCGCAGGTGCTACTCAGTTAAATTCTCTTTAAGGTCCGTTAATCCTTCCGGCCCTTACGTAAGCAACAGCGCCAACAAGACTCACACACACGACTATAATGAAATACAGCAGCCCCATGCCAAGGGCCTGCTCCTGCGTCGCCCCGGCCTTTGTAAACAAAAACACCAGCACCCCTTCTCTTATACCAAGCCCTGCCAGGGAAACAGGCGCCATGGAGGCCGTAACACTAAGCGGGACAAACAGGAAATAATACAAGACAGGCACGTCCATACCAAGCCCCTTGCCAAGAATGATATGAAGCACTATCCCCCCGCCCTGTACAAGCAAAGAGAGTAAGAATATCCTGATAAGCAGATCTTTTCTTGCCTTGTACTTCATAAGGGCCTTGTATAAAGTGTCCATCTTTTTATTAAGGCCCATCAAATGTATTTTTCCAAGCAGCCCCACAAGCCTGCCGTGAAGCGCCTCTATCCACAAAAAAG
The DNA here is from genome assembly GCA_965371305.1 of uncultured bacterium. Lineage (GTDB taxonomy): Bacteria > Desulfobacterota > GWC2-55-46 > GWC2-55-46 > DRQE01 > CBDUXY01. The sequence goes on along the minus strand of CBDUXY010000137.1, from coordinate 4,179 downwards.
CGCTGCCCAGCACAAACGCGCCGATTATCAAAACAAACACGGCTACAAGCTCTACGCCGCCGGCGCTACGCACCACGCGCCAACCAGCCACGAGCGAGACAAGCGTGATACCCATAAGGGCCGTAAAACCCGAGTACCTGTCGATTAATATGGAGGCTACCGAGAGTCCGCCCTTTTTTGTCAACTTGAAGAGGTAATAACTCTTTATAACGTCTCCGCCGACAAGGGTGGGCAGGAAATTATTAAAAAACATGCCTATGAAATACATGGAAAATATATCTTTAAACCGAACATCCCCGGCGTCCACGTCTTTTCTCAGCACCAGCGTCCAGCGGCAGACCGATGTAAACTGAATTGCAAAAAACAAAACGATCGAAAACACAATCAGAGCAACCGGCATTTCACTCGCCATCTGCCAGAAGACCGCCAGGTCCACCCTGCTGAACAGGACGTAAAGTATCCCGGAACTTACAAGTATCTTGAACGCGATCAAGCCGAGTTTTTTCATCCAAACACTCGCCTCAGCCGCCTATTTCCGGATGCCGTCTGTCGGTTGATTTCCCAAGCACCTTTCTGACGACAAATATCGGCTTATCCTGGGACTCGTGATAAATCCTGGCTAACATCTCTCCAAGCAGACCAAGCACGATCAACTGCACCCCGAGTATTATGAGAAGCACAGAGAGGAGCAGGAGCGGCCTGCCGCCAATGCTGCCCCCAAAGAGTATCTTCTGAACGGTAAGATAGAGGGAGATCAAAAACCCTGCCCCGCCAAGCAAAAGCCCCGGAGGACCGAAGGCCTGAATCGGACGCGTCGAGAAACTCTGCAAAAACTTTACGGTTATGAGGTCAAGCAAGACCTTCACAATCCTGGACAACCCGTACTTCGAAGTGCCGTAAAGACGCGGGTGATGATTGGTCTCTACTTCAATAATACTTGCCCCGATCCAGCTCGCAATGGCCGGAACGAACCTGTGCATCTCCCCGTAAAGCCGGATATTCTTTACTACTTCCGAGCGGTAGGCCTTGAGCGTACACCCGTAGTCATGGAGCTTAACGCCCGTGACGTAAGAGATGAGCTTGTTTGCCATAACAGAGGGGAAACGCCTTGAAAGCAGTTTGTCTTTTCTCTTTTTCCTCCATCCGCTTACAACGTCGTAGTCCTTTATCTTTTCAAGCAGCACCGGGATGTCTTCCGGGTCGTTTTGCAAATCCGCGTCCATGGTGATGATCACGTCGTTTTTAGCGTAATCAAACCCCGCACTCATGGCTGCAGTCTGGCCGAAGTTCCGCCTGAAAGAGACGACCACAACGGTCGGGTCATTATCATGCAGCTCTTCAAGCACCTTAAACGTACCGTCTCTACTGCCGTCGTCAATAAAGATTATCTCGTAATCTACTTTTATGCGTTCGAGCACGTCTTTAAGGGCCTTGTAAAGGTACGGCAGGCTCTCTTCCTCTTCAAACACCGGTATTACTATGGAAACCGAATCGGCCAACGTCTGGACCTCCTCCTTAATTTTTTTCTGCCTGGTTTTAGCTGCCATGTTCCACGTCCTCAACGTAACCCGCGTCCCCAGAATCACCTGAGTCCCCTATATCCCCTGAATCCGCAATATCCCCTGAGTCCGCAATAATCCACTTTGCCACGTCGAGCAAATCTTGTCCTATAAAATCAGGCTCCGCGGTATTACTATTTTTAAGCCCTTCTCTTTCCTTCTCGCCGTAACCGGTCAGGACCAGCGCTGTTTTTGTCCCGACCTTCCGGCCTGACTCAAGGTCTGTATGCTTGTCTCCGACCATATACGAACGCTTCATATCAAGCCCCATGTCCCCGGCTGCCCTCTTTAAAAGCCCTGGCTCGGGTTTCCTGCAAGCGCAACCTGAGTCCGGCATGTGAGGACAAAAATAAATAGCGGCTATAGATGCAACCCCTGACGCTGCCGGCTCCTGTTCGGCGGCAGCAGCAAGAAGCTCTTTCATTTTATCATGCACCGCTTCGAGGTCGTTTTCAGTAAAATATCCCCTGCCTATGCCCGACTGATTCGTTATAATTACCACTTCAAACCCGGCTGAGTTCAAAAGAGCTATTGCGCGGGCCGAGCCGTCTATCAGATGCACGTCGTCCGGGTTGCCGATGTATCCGGGGTCGTGATTTATCGTTCCGTCCCTGTCAAGAAAAACCGCTTTTTTGTCCATAGCTTAACCTGCTTTTATGGCCATTCGTTAATTCAGCCGACAAAGTTGCATGCTAACTCACACCATAACTTCTCTGCCCGGCAAGCAGAGCCTTTGCCGCGCCGTAAACGTCTTCCGGGGTTATACTCTTTAGACACTTGTAATGGCCGTAAGGACACTTTCGTTTAAAACAAGGACTACAGTCAATGGGTTTGCGTACTATCTTTACGCACCTTCCGACCGGCCCTGTATGGGCCGGTTCTGTCGAGCCGAATATGCCGACAGTCGGCGTACCAAGGGCCGCGGCAACGTGCATCGGCCCTGAATCGTTCGATATAAAGACCTTCATAAGGGAAGCAAGCGCCATGAATTCTGTCAAGTTCGTCTCTCCCGCAAGGTTAAGGTTTTTTACCCCTGCCTTTGTAAGCTTGTCGGAGAGTGACTTTGCTGCCGGCTGGTCGTCATAACCGCCAAATATCACAGGCACGGCGTTTAACCCGCCCGCCGAGTTCATATGTTCAAATACGCTTGAAAAACTCTGCTCAGGCCACATCTTGGCAGGCCCGTAGCTTGCTCCGGGCGCCGCCCCGACTAAAGTCCTGCCTGCAAACCCGGCCTTCCTTATTATTTCAAGCGCGGCTTCGACCTCATCATCAGTAATATCAATCTCCGGCACTGCGGCGTCGATACTGTCAGCAACCTCTGCGCCAAGGGCCTTTACGATATTCAGGTAATAAAACACCTGATGGCGTTTTGATATTTCTTCGGTAAATTCTATTGGACGAGTCAGTAAAAAACCCCTTCTATGCCTGTCGTAACCCACCCTTTCGGGTATCACGGCCATACGCACCAAAAGCGCGCCCTCAAAAGAATTTTGAAAAAGCACTGCCATGTCGAATTTTTTGCGCTTGAGTTCACGGGCAAGACGCAGCTTTCCGGTCATGCCCGCGTGGCGGCCCTGCTCGTCAAACTCCATGATCTCAACACCCGGACGGCGGAAAAACGGAGCCGTACGCGGCTTTGCAAGCACGGTAATCCGGGCGTTCGGGTACAACGCAATCAGCGCGTCCATTGCCGGAATACTCATCACCGCGTCCCCGATCCAGTTCGGCACACGCAGCAGTATGTTTTTTATGTCGCAATTGTCCATAGTAGTCATACTTAATTAGATATACTACTATAAAAAGCACTTATATTTCAAATGTTTATTTTGGAAAGTGGCGTAAATTTGGTTGGGTGAATTGACTGGCATAGTAGTGGCACGAGGCACTATACATTTTATATATTAAAACAGCATTATGCTGCCTGCGGTTGGGCAAATGTGTGAATTTACTAATAGAGACAAGAGTTCCTTTAAAAAGTTTATAAATTAAACTTAGTTCCTTAACTCAACCTATAAAACTTAAAGTTTTCTTCTTGGAAAACTTGTGACCATATGGTAAATTCTAGATACAATATATTTATCTTTTCTATTGGAGCTAATTATGCATCTACAAGAGGTAGAAATTAGAAATTTTCGTTCAATTGAAGATGTTACTATCCATTTTGATCCAAGTTGTCGGATTCTTGTTGGTATTAACGAATCAGGCAAATCTAATATACTTGACGCATTGTCGTTACTTTCAGTAGACCGAACTCCTTCTAAGACAGATAAACGTAGGACTTCCCCCGATGAAATGCCTATTGATAAAGCCTATGTTCATTTTATATTTTCATTGGAAGATAAAGAGTTAGATTATATAATTGAAAATTTATATAAAAATGTGCTCGCAAAAGACAAAGATACTTCCTTATTAAGCTTTGGAACTAAAAAATATTCGTTAAAACAGTTTTGCATTACACGAAAAGAAGGAATTTACAGGGCAAACATAATTGAAGAAGAGAAAGACCAGCAGGCTAACCACCAAGCCACTTTTTTCCAGATTCCGAAGCAGAAACCAGGCGCCCGCCCAGAGAAGCGCCGTTCCCGACACGCAAATCAGCAGCGCCCACATGAGCTGC